>CAVIFH010000222.1:0-4019 GCA_963641615.1 bacterium
ATTCTGAGCAAAGATACGGAAAATGGAAAATATGGCATTCTGGACGTTCGAGTGTGTATGAAAAATGGTACACAGATGGATCTGGAAATGCAGGTTGCACCATTCAAATTCTGGGACAATCGGGTGATTTTTTATCTTAGTAAAATGTACACGGATCAAATCAAAGAGGGTCATAAATACGAAGATCTAAAACCCTGTATTCATGTCAGTATTTTGAATTTTAACCTGTTTCCAGAGGATCAGGAATGTATCCGCGAAATTGCGTTTTGTGATCTGACGACGAAGCAGAAGTATACAGATCTGATGGAGATTTATGTATTGGAACTGAAGAAACTTCCACCGGAACAAAAGGAGGAACCGCCAGTTGTTAAGTGGATGCGATTCCTGTCCGCAGAAAAGAAGGAGGATTTTGAAAAAATGGCAGAAGAAGATACCTATATCAATGAAGCCTACGAAGTTCTACAAAAATTAAGTGCTGACGAACGAAAGCGTCTGGAATACGAAGCGAGACAGAAAGCAATATTGGATTACAATTCACAAATGAGCAGTTCGAGAGAAGAAGGAATACGAATTGGAGAAGAACGCCATAATGCTTTGTGTGATCGGCTGTTAAATGATGGTCGTATAGAAGATCTGCGGAAAGCGGTTTCCGATGAAGCGTATACAGAAAAATTGTATAAAGAATATGGACTATAATAAGAGAAATCCCCGGCAGCGAAAATGATCAGCCCTTTGTCAAGTAGACAAGTGAAATATCTAAAATAAATTTGTAGGTATCCGTCATATCCAGATTGATATGGCGGATATTTGTGTTTGTGAGACGTTTATTCACGGACAGATTGACAACAGGCCTCAGCGAAAAGGCAGATGACCATCTCTCATTGGAAAGTGCTTTCGTGGTATAAAATACCAATCAGAATCATACGCACCATTTGGCCTTATATGCTTTGATCCGCTTGTTTTCTGCAATTGGGTACTGGATCGGATTCTCCGCCGATAATGCTTCCCGCCTTACTTCGGATGGCGTTTGGCAGTGGAATCTTTCCTGTGGCCTTTCTTCAGCATAAAACTTCATATAGTTATCAATCGCAGAGCGCAGGGAACCTTCATCGGTTATTTTATACATACAATACATTTCTGACTTGATAATTCCCCATAATCCCTCCGTAGGGCCATTATCAATACAGTGCCCGACACGAGACATGGACTGGTCCATTCCCTGCTTTTGAAGCTTGCTTTGAAACACCTTACTTGTGTACTGGTACCCCCTGTCCGAATGAAAAATCGGTTTTGCGTCCGGATTATCTCTAAGTGCTTTATCATAAGTATCAAATACAAGCTTGTTATCGTTTCTCCTACTTACGGCATATGCTACCGGAAAGCGATCATACAGGTCAAAGATGGCGCTGAGATAAAGTTTTTTCCCGGTCTCGGGGATCTTGAATTCGGTCACATCCGTGGTCCATTTCTCGTTGGGGCCTGCTGCATTGAAATCTCTTTTCAGCTTGTTGTCGGCTGTTGTTTCTGGCCTGGACGGCTGGTATTTCTTTTTCTTTTTGCGGATGATAGAATGAATCCTGAGCTTCCTCATGATCCTATGAATCCTGTTTTTGCTGTAGCTGGTATGGTTGAAATGATTGATCCAACTTGTCATCCGCCGGTATCCGAGGATATGCCCAAACCGTTCGTCATACTCCTTTATCAGTTCTGCCAGCTTTATATTCTCGGCCTCCTGTTCTGGAACAGATCGATGCAGCCATTTGTAGTAAGCGGCGCGAGAAATGTTTAACTGCCTGCACATCCAGTTGATGCTCCACTGCCTTTCTGCGTAAAAATATTTGACTGCCAGGTACTTTGATTCGTGGCGCTGTTTTCCGAACCTCACATCCTTTCGAATTCTTTCACTTTTTTTAACAATTCCACTATCATATCCTTTTCTTCAAGCTGGTGCTTAAGTCGCAGATTCTCCCTGCGCAGACGTTCCAGTTCGTCAACCTCATCATCCGGTTTATGGTGTCCGCGTTTATCTGACAGCCCGTCTTCCCCCACTGCATCGTATTTCCTTACCCAGGAATAGACTTGGCTGTATGAAACATCATATAAAGAAGCCGTCCCTTTGTAATCTCGGTCATGGGCAATACAGTATCCCACTATTTCCTTACGTTCCGTAAGTGTTGTTTTTCTCCGCGCCTCTGCCATATAGACCTCCCTTTTCGGATCATAACTCTTAAGTTCTATATTGGCATTATACTTCAAGATCCACCTTCTGAAAACTTTTGTGTCAGAAATACCGTACTTGATAGTAAGTTCCAGAATTGTTCCCTTCCCGGAAAGGTATTCTTCCACAGCTTGGTTTTTTAATTCTGAGGAGTAGCTTTTATTATGATGGGAATGTGTAAAAACCTCTGGTCCCACCGCCCTGTACTTTGCCACCCATTCACTCAAAGATGTGGAGGAACAATTCTTCTCATTATATGTTATCCCATATTTTTCACAAACTTGGGCCGATGTATATTTTCCAGACAAAAAATCCTCACAGGCATGGATTTTAATTTCTGGAGGAAACTTTTGTTTGGACATAAAAATCCCCCTTAAGTAGACTTTGTTTATTTACCTTGTCTACCTAAGGGGGATCATATCAAAGTTCCCGGCGGGCTTTCATTATGAGAAAGCGAGGTTAGAGACATGGGTTTATTTACAGACGGATTTAAGTTATTAAAGAAGGCGAGTGAGCCTTTGTATAAGACACCTAAATCCATTCAGGAAACCATAGAGATTATGGCGGTGGCTGAAAACGGCATTTTTGAAGTAAGCAAAAATAAGTATTCCAAATGCTACCGCTTTCAGGACATCAATTACACGACAGCAACCGAGGATGAGCAGATCGGTATTTTCGAGAGATACTGCAAGTTCCTAAATTCGCTGGACTGTAATTATAAGATTACGATCAACAATAAGAACAAAAACATGGATGAACTCCGTGACAAGGTTCTGATTGCTGAGAAAAATGATGGCTTCAATAATTACAGAAGAATCTACAATGACATCATTGAAGAGAAGATTATTGAGGGCAGACAGGGGATTGAGCAGGAGAGATACCTGACGATCACGATTGAGAGAAAGAACTTCGAGGAGGCAAAGGCACAGTTTGCAACCCTTGAGGCAACGATACACAAGGCTTTCATTGAGCTTGGGGCAGAGATTGTACCACTTAATGGCAATGAGAGACTGAAAGTGCTCTATGACTATTATCATCTTGGAGATGAGGGCAGTTTTGATTTTGATATCAAAAAGGCAAAGAAGGTCGGGGCAGATTTTAGAAATGATCTGTGCAATGGGATGGTGAAATATTTCCCGGACCATTTTGAGGATGAGAGTAAATTCTGCAAGGCACTTTTCATCAAAAAATATCCAAGCAGTTTGTCAGACAGATTCATCAATGAGATTACTTCACTTCCGGTTCATTCCATCACAAGCATTGATGTGGTGCCTGTGCCAAAGGATTTGACCACAAAGGTGCTTCAGAAGAAATACCTTGGTATTGAGTCGGATATCATTAAGCAGCAGAGAGTCCGTAACAAGAATAATGATTTTTCTACGGAAATTTCATATGCCAAGAGAACGGAGAAAAAGGAGATTGAGGAAATCATGGATGATGTCCGTGAGAATGACCAGTGCCTTTTCTTCGTGGGAGTAACCATTATTCTTATGGCAGAAAGCAAGAAGGAGCTTGAGAGTGTATGTGAGACTGTGGAGACTATCGGAAAACGTAACAGCTGCACGATTGATACACACTACTTAAAGCAGAGGGAAGCACTCAATACAGCACTTCCGATTGGAGTAAGACAGGTGGAGACAATGCGAACACTTCTTACCCAGTCACTTGCGGTTCTTATGCCATTCAATGTGCAGGAATTGAATGACAGCACAGGAAACTATTATGGTATCAACCAGATCAGCAAGAATGTAAATATCGGTAACAGAAAGAAACTCATCAACGGAAATGGCTTTGTATTCGG
>CAVIFH010000223.1:0-3996 GCA_963641615.1 bacterium
AACAAACAGAGACGTCCCAGCCGACGATGGAATATGACGGCAGAGAAGAGCCTGATTGTTCGCACGCTTCAGAAATTTTCTGGATGCCGCGTCCCCAGGCCTCAATAAAGCCCGCTCGGAAGAATGTGTTGGCTATGTCGGGATTGAATGGCTTCGATTTGTGGGCTGACATCAATGTTTCCACGGACCAGCCATGCGGCAGCATGCCGCAGTTGCTGATGGTGAGAGACTCGTCATCTATTCGAATCTGAATGGGAACGCTCTCTGCGTAGTTGTTGTGTATGAGTGCATTGAAGACCGCTTCTCGAACGGCTTCACGAGGATACGGGTACGTTTCAACGCGGATGTCGTTGACGTACTTGATGTCAGCTTTCAGGTACTTGAGATAGATGATGTCAATCAGTAAGCCGCCCATACCTTGGAGGCATTTGTTTTCGAAGCAAACAAAAACTGAACACAACAAAAAAGGGGAGCCCCAGACCGAGGTTCCCCTTCATTTTTGACGCGCACGGGCAGTCGCCCCCGTCTCAGACGGGGTCCTTCCAGTTCCACGGCAGGAAGCGCGTGACGTCAAACGACGCCACTGCCTCCGGGCTCCACTCCAATGGCTTGGTAGTGTTGAGCCCGGCTCTGGCCTTCAAAGTGATCGTCCAGTCGAGGCAGTGCTGATAGAAGGCGCGCCCCAGTGCCTGCAGCCAATGCATCGGCTTTGTGATGCCGTTAACCCGGGCGGTCTCGACCAGCGTCATGTAGCCGCACATGGACTCGATGAAATCCGGCGACTGCTTGAAGTGCGAGTCGTTGCGGATGATGGTCACCGGTCTGATGGCCTGCTCCACCGCATTGCTGTCAGGCGGTACGCGAGGATCCGACAGGAACAAGCGCAGGCCTTGGCGATTGTTCATGTAGAACACGATCGCCGCTGACAGCGGGCTGTCGATGACATGCACGTACGTCTTTTTGACTTCGTCATACTTGACGTAGTGCTCCGCCATTTCTTTCATCAGCAAGTCCACGGACCTCATGAGCGGTTCAGCATGCTTTTGCCGGCAGGCCTTGACTCGACGACGAAAAGCTCTGAGGGACTCGTCTGGCAGCCGCTTCAGGGAACTTTCCCAGGCATACAGCTTCTGCAAAGCGGCCACAACGGCGCACATCTTGAATTGAGGGTCGCCGTCAACGATTTTCTGTTGGGCGACAACAAACCCGTCGTCAGATTGGACAACGTCCTCAAGTTCTTTAACGTTCAGCGCGCGCAGCACTTTGCGTCGCCAGTGCACCATGCAGACCTGCCGCCGTTTGGGGTCGTAGTTCGTCAGCTTGTCGTAAACCCCGAGACCATCGGCGACAATGACATCCGGAGTCCAGCCTTCCAAACACAGGCCGATGGAGTCCGTGCTTCGGCTGTTGGAGCGGTAATACGCACGGAAATTTAGATTCGCCCCTGGAGCGCTGGCTACTGCCACTATTTGCGCCTGCTTGGCATTCGTTCCCAATTCCTTTCGCACGGCATCGCCGTCAACCTGACTCTTGCCAGCCTGCTGCATGCAGCTGAACGGCGTCTCATCAACAAGGATTACCTCGCTCTTCTTGGCTTCGGCCGTTATGGCATCAGCCAACACCTTCAAGCCGCCGACGCGGTAGAGGCGATCAATGTTCCGGTCAAGCGTATCCGACCCGAGCTGTTCTTGCTCGGTGCCGACACACTTTTCAAAGCGGTTGACAGGCACGCCCTTGGCTCCCATGACGCCCGCCATGATGACAAAGTCCTGCCCCAGAGTGCCCATGGGCACGACCGGGATCGGCTGATCCTCGGGATTGTGCACATGCTTGAAACCACAGTGCTTGCATTCAAAGAGGTCGCGATCAAACAGGTCAGAATACAAAGAGCTTTCAATGATTTCCGACACTGCTCGAAGGTGGTACTGAATCGAATTCACCCTGACCCAGTGCGTTTCTCCGCACTGAGGGCAGACGTAGGAGATCTCAAACTCCTTGGCCGAGGCATCTGCCCCTTTATTAGCCGCGGCCGCGGCGGCTGCCGCACGTTGAGCCAAAGCCTTTTTCTTGTTCTTTGGCACTTTGCGTCCCGCAGTCTTCTTGGCACCTGTCGGAAGAGGAGCTGCCGGTTCCGCTTGCGGCGGCACTTTGCTGTTGAAGATGTCATCCATGGCCTTCACAGCTTCTGGGGTGGCGTCTCCGCTATTCTCGGCAGCAACACGAGTAGCCTCAGCGACGCTGCTGATCGTGTCATCGGCGCGTTTTTGCTGCTGCACAATGTCATAGAGAGTGTTTTTGCCGGCTTCCTCAGCGTCTTTGAGCGGGTCTTTAGCAGCTTCAGCATCCTCTACTGCCTTCCGAGGCACGCCTGTGTTATTTTTTCCTTTTGAATCAAAGATTTTACTAGTTGTTTCAGACTGCTTTCGGAAGATGTAGTCAACCAAAGGACGCCAGTGTGCGAATTCCGCCAAATCATTGAAAGCAGATGTCCAAAGGTCGACGAGATACTCCTTCTTGAGGTGGGGGACATCTTCCAGCTTACGGATGCGTTCCAACAGAACGCCGAGCAGGATCGAAACTTCGCCTTCTGCAAATTTCCGGGCGCCCATCTCGGCCTGCTGATTCCGGAGTTTTTTTGCAAAATTATCACGCTCTTTCTCTGCCTTCTCCGCGCGATCCGTCATGGCGGCAAGCTCTTTGAGCAGGGCGTCAATTTGTTGTTGGGCAGTAGGCATGATGTCGAGAAGGAAAGAAGTAAAACAAGCTCGTCTGTGCGAGCAACGACGCTATGGTAGCACGTCTTTAAGTTATTATTAAAGTCAATGCAGTCCTTGTTATTCAGGTATTAGAGCCTTTGTATTGCTCAAGTTTTGACTGGGGGTCGCCGGGGGTTGTCTTCCTTTTTTATGACGCTTGCAGGTGGCTTCCAGCCCCTGTAAAAGGGCGTTTCGAAGCCTTCCCTCGGAGAGGAAAAAATGATCATTTCGATGGTACTTTTTTATTGATTGTAAAGATTTGTAAAAGTTCCTCAGACAAGGCGCGTTCTCTTCTTGAAAATGGGAGCGCCATCCAAAAACTGCTCCAGCTCTTCGATGGTGCAGCTCTTGCCGGAAGATTCGCTGGCCCGCAGCAGAAATTGCTCGAACCGTCCCTGATGAAGCTTCCTCACCAAGACGGCCGTTCCGCGGTCGTCCTTCCAAATGACCTTGCAGACATTGCGGCGTTTCGAAATGAAAGCGACAACGTCCTGACCCAGATCAAGATTTATGAGCAGACAGGCTTGCGCGAGTGCGGCCAGACGCTGGTATCCGCTTCGCATGTCAACTGGCGCAACTACGACGGTAAGCCGCCGGTTTTCAAACGGCACCTTCATGTTGCACCTCCTGCAAGGCCTACCATCCGCAAGGCAAGCGCCTCCGGAGCGACGGAGTCGAATTCAAGCCGAGTGCCGTTCGGCAGCTGTATGTGGAACGGACGCAATGGCGCCTGTGAGGTTCTGCATCGGGGAATCTGGCTCAGGCGAGCTTCATCAGCCGCACGCAGACCACGGGCGACATCTTCGGAGGTGAGAGTCACTACGCGCACTTCGCCGCCCGCGGTCTTGGGGATGGCGACCGGCTTGCCGGCCGGCTTGGCAACAGACGCCTTGCCGGCTTTGTCCAACGCCTGAAAGTGCGAGTACATCGTTGTCAGAGCCGGAACATGGCTTGGGCAGAAGCGCTTGAATTCGCTGCGGTGAAAGTCAGCCCGGGAAAGCCCGGACTTGAGGCAGGCGGTGTGAGCGCCTTGCCAATTGACGTCTGAAAATTTCATTTGGTGCTCCTCTGAAAGAAGGCACCATTTTTCCTGAGGTCAGGAAATCACGCCCTGAGGTATGGGCGGCTTACGTACCTGAAGCTATATAACCAGCGGAACGAATACACTTCTTACGTTGATAAATATTTAGCAAAAGAATTTGTTAGTCAAAAAATAGGTTCTGAACATGTGATTCCTACC
>CAVIFH010000224.1:0-3957 GCA_963641615.1 bacterium
CTGTATACCACCGTACCTGCCATGGCGCGGGCCATATTGTAGAGAAAGCCGTTGGCACAGACGCGAAGCAGAATCAGATTTTCCTTCCGCTCTACATGATAATAATAGACTGTCCGCACGGTAGACTTTACGTCCGTCCCGACGCTTCTTACTGCGGAAAAATCATGGGTGCCGACGAACTGATCTGCCGCCGCCTGCATGATTTTTTCATCCAGATGCCGCGGATAAAACCACGCACGATCAACATAGAAGGGATCCTTCAGTCTGGAATTATATATCTGGTAGGTATACTCCTTGCGCACGCATGAGCCGATGGCATTGAAGCCGTCATGCACCTCAAATGCCTTGGTTACAACGATGTCGCAGGGCAGATGAGTATTCAGCGCATAAGGCAAACGATCCACGGGGATGGTGGAGTCAGTCCGGAAATTGGCCACGTAGCACCGCGCATGGACACCGGCGTCCGTGCGCCCGCAGCCGGTCATATGCACCGTATGACCGACAACCATCGCCGCGGCCTTTTCCATGGTCTCGGCAACCGTAGGCAAGTTTTTCTGAACCTGCCAGCCGTGATACGCCGTTCCGAGGTAGGTTAAAAATAACGCTATATTCCGCATGGGACTGCCCTCACAGCTGAAAAGCCGAAAGCGTGATCACCGCTCCGAGCAGCACAGCGCCAATGCCGAAGGCGATGATATCGACCCGTTTGAACCGGAGCAGCTTCATTTTGGTTCTTCCCTCTCCGCCCTGATAGCAGCGGCACTCCATGGCGGTTGCCAGCTCGTCCGCGCGGCGGAAAGCGCTGATAAACAGCGGCACCAGAATCGGAATCAGAGCCTTGGCACGCTGAATAATGCTCCCTGTCTCAAAGTCGGCGCCTCTCGCCTTCTGGGCATTCATAATCTTATCCGTCTCTTCAATGAGCGTCGGGATAAAACGCAGGGCAATGCTCATCATCATCGCAAGCTCATGAACCGGCGCATGCAGCTTTTTCAGGGGGTTTAAAAGGCTCTCCAGGCCATCGGTCAGGGCAATGGGAGAGGTGGTATAGGTCAGCAGGAAGGTGCCGGATACCAGCATCAGGATGCGCCAAACCATGAAAATGGCGCGCTTGAGGCCCTCTGTGGTCATCACAAAAGGCCCGACATGCAGCAGTTCCCTGCCGCCTTCCGAATAAAAGAGGTTCAGAACAGCCGTAAAAATCAGGATGAGAACAAGGGGCTTCATTCCGCGAACAATCGACTTCGGCGGAATTTCTGAAATTCTGATGCAAAAAAGCAGGAAAAACAGCATCACAAAATAGGAAATCCAGTTCTGCGCAATAAACAGGGCAGCGATATAGACCACAGTCAAAATCAGCTTTGCTCTCGGGTCCATTTGATGAATCGCGGAATGTCCCGGGAAGAACTGTCCAAGGGTGATATCCTTAAGCATTTCTGCTGTCCTCCTTCAAGCGAATCAAGGTCTCGGCAGCCTGCTCCAGTGTATAAACATTCGGCACTTCCAGTCCAAGCCTCTTCAATTCAAGGAAAATGCGTGTTACCTTTGGAATATCCAGCCCCATTTTCAGCAGCTCCTCTGCCCTGCTGAATACCTCCGCCGGCGCAGCATCCATCACAAGCCTGGAATGGTTCAATACCAGGAGCCGATCCGTCATTCTGGCAACATCCTCCATGGAATGGCTGACCATCATAACCGTCGCCTTTTTCGCTTTACGATAGCTTTCGATGTTGGAAAGGATCTCCGCCCGTCCCAGAGGATCAAGCCCCGCAATGGGCTCATCCAAAATAAGCAGCTCCGGCTCCATGGCAATGACGCCCGCAATGGCAACCCTGCGTTTCTGTCCGCCGGAGAGGTCAAAGGGAGAGGACTGCAGCTGCCGGTCCGTAATCCCGACGAATCCGGCCGCTTCCTTTACCCTGCGGTCAATCTCGCCGGAATCCAGCCCCATATTTCTGGGGCCAAAAGAAATGTCCTTATAAACCGTTTCCTCAAACAGCTGATACTCCGGGTACTGAAAAACAAGGCCGACCTTGAATCTCGCCTGCCGCGTCTGACTCTTATTCGCCCATATATCCGTGCCGTCCAGAAGAACCTGACCGGAGGTCGGCTTCAGCAGACCGTTCAGCTGCTGCATCAGGGTAGACTTTCCGGAGCCGGTGTGCCCGATGACGCCTACAAACTCACCGCGATTCAGCGAAAAACTTACGTCATCCAGCGCCTTATGCTCAAAGGGGGTTCCCGTACTGTAAACATAGCTCAGGTTCTTCACCTGCATAATAGGTTCCAAATTGATTCCTCCTATGGTTCAATGCAGCACCGCCCGGTGTACAGAGAGCCTATCAAAGAGCTTTGAGAGCCAAATGTGTCCGGCGCTCCCCTATTCCCTGATCCAGTCATAAAGCGCTTGGGCGCATTCTTCAGGTTCCAGCAGTGTCAGAGGAAGCCGGTATCCCTGCTGCGTCAGCAAATAGCAGAGCTCTACGCTGTCCGGGGACGCCAGGCCGATTTTGTGGAGCAGCTCCACCTGAGAAAAAACCTCCTTCGGCGTGCCGTCTGCCGCTATGGTTCCCTGGTTGAGTACAACCACTCTGTCTGCCTGCGCTGCCTCATCCATGTGATGAGTAATCAGAACCACGGTAATTTTTTTCTCTTTATTGAGCTTTTTTATCGTGTCAATGACGTCTTTTCTGCCCTTCGGATCCAGCATTGCCGTCGGCTCATCCAGCACAATGCACTTCGGCTCCATGGCAATGACGCCCGCGATTGCGACACGCTGCTTCTGGCCGCCGGAGAGGAGGTGCGGTGCATGCTCGCGGTACTCGTACATTCCCACCTGTTTCAATGCCGCATCTACCCGCCGCCGGATTTCCGGACTCGCAATGCCCAGATTTTCCGGCCCGAATGCCACATCCTCTTCCACGACATTTGCGACGATCTGGTTATCCGGGTTCTGAAATACCATCCCCACATTGCGGCGGACGGGGATCAGGTTTTCGGCAAGGGAAGAGGTATCAATGCCGCAGACATACATTTTGCCCCCGGTAGGAAGCAAAATAGCATTAAAATGCTTGGCAAGCGTGGACTTTCCGCAGCCATTTGTGCCAAGAATTGCCGTAAAGCTGCCTTCCTCTATGGATAAATTCAGGTCTTCGAAAACCGTTACGCCCGGTACGCCATCCGTGTCCGGATAGCGGAATGCCAAATCTTCCGCTGAAATAATCTTTTCCATTTTACCGCTCCAAAACTAAGGCATCCATCTGCCTGTTGCTCCGCAGGGAAGAATCAGTCCGGAGTTCCGCACCGGAAGCCCCAATTCCCCTGCCTGCGTTTTTCCTCCGAAACTGCCAAACACGGTGTCCGATGCATAGGAGACGGCAGAGGGTGCCAACCCCGTCGTATAAGAATTAATGATGACAAAAAGAGGCTGATCCGTAAGAAGCTTGGCGGTTTCCTTCAGGAACGGGAAGAAGCTTGTTTCCATCTTCCAGATCTCGCCGCTGGGCCCCCGGCCATAGCTCGGCGGATCCATGATGATTCCGTCGTACCGCCTGCCCCGGCGAATTTCCCGCTGAATAAATTTGCTGCAGTCATCCACGATCCAGTGAATCGGGCACTGAGAAAGGCCGGAGGCAGCCGCATTCTCCTTCGCCCAGGCGACCATTCCCTTGGAGGCGTCTACATGGTACACCTCCGCCCCGCCGGCCGCCGCGGCAAGGGTCGCGCCGCCGGAATAGGCGAAGAGATTCAGCACGCGCACACTGCGCCCGGCGGAAGCAACCCGCTCCCGGATAAAGTCCCAGTTTGCCGCCTGCTCCGGGAAAACGCCTGTGTGCTTGAAATTCATCGGCTTTACATTAAATGTCAGATAATCCCCGTACCGAATCTGCCAGCGCTCCGGGAGCTGGTGCTCAGACCAATGTCCTCCCCCCGTATTGGAGCGGATATATCTTGCGT
>CAVIFH010000225.1:0-3948 GCA_963641615.1 bacterium
GTAATTGTCGATTCACAAAAATACAGATCTTCCGGATCGCGGCCCGCAATCATTTCACTTTGCAGTCCCGCAGTAAAGAAACTGGACTTGGTTGTATCAAACAGGATCAAGTGTTCCTGCTGCAAGTCCTGTTTTGTAATGATACTTTTTGAAGCCAGCGGATGTTCAGCAGAACACACACATACAACAGGACTTTTCACCAGTTCTTTATAGATTCCAGGATGTCGAGCCGATGTGTCTTTGATTGCAAGGACAGCATCGGCTTTTTCTTCGTCTAAGAGACGAAATAGCAGTGGCAGTGAATCCTTCATGTAGATTTGAGGATGTATATCGGGATATACTTCTGCAAATTTCAACAGAATTTCCGGCAGACATTGCAGATAGCCATCCACATGGCAGCCGATAGCAAAGGAACGTATATCACGTTCATGCATCGTTTCAAAGCGCTTTTGCGCACGCATGGACGTAGTTACAATCGTTCGGGCGTCTTCTACAAGCAGGTGTCCTGCATGAGTCAATTCTACAGAGTGTGTTGTGCGTACAAACAGCTTCACATTCAGTTCCGTTTCTAAAGAGCGAATCTGATGCGTAACCGCTGGCTGTGTCACATTCAAAAGCTCTGCTGCTCTGGCAAAATTCAATGTCTCAGCAACCGTCAAAAAGCAAGAAAGCTGAAAGGTATTCATCCAATGTCACGCCCTTTCCGTAATAAAAGTCTTTTATTAAGTATAGTGCTTTTTGAATTCCATTTCAAGAGAATATCCCTATAATAAAAGCAGATGAAGATAATTTCATCATCAAACAGGAGGTGCAAAAATATGAGTTACAAAATTGTCCGAAAAGAAGATGCGACTTTTTATGAGGCACCGGGACATTATGACATGCGTCCGACGCGGCTGCATAACCCGCAGGATGTCAATGATGGCCGCATGATCATGGGACTGTCTCATTTTCTCCCTGGTGGTGGCTGCGAGTTTGGTGCCAATCCACTGGAAAGCATCTATTACATCATTGAGGGGGAAATGGACATTGAGACTGAAGACGGTGAGAAGACCACTTTGCACAAGGGCGATTCCTTTCATTGTGGGCCTAACACAAAAAAAGGCATTAAGAATAATGGCTGCGTAACCTGCCAGATGCTTGTTTGCCTTTTGCCACCCGATAAAAATTAAAAGGAGGATTTGATTATGACAACATTATTTGATTTGACCGGTAAGAAGGCAGTGGTTGTCGGTGGTGCCGGTGGTATCGGACAGGCGATTGCAGAAGGTCTTGCAGAGGCCGGTGCACAGGTGATGATCTCCAGCCGTAAGGAAGATTCCCTGAAACGTGCCCAGAATGAGATTAAAAAGAACTGCGGCGCAGACATTCTTTACCACGCAGCAGATGCTTCTGTGGAAACGGATGTCGAGGCACTGCTGCAGGCAGCGGTTGCCCAGATGGGAACGGTGGATATTCTGGTCAATTCTCAGGGCTTCAACAAGAAGTTCCCCGGCACCGAGTTCCCGGTAGATATGTGGGATGCAATGTTCAATGCCAATGTGAAGTCCATCATGCTGACCTGCAAACATTTTGGTAAGTACATGAAAGAGCATGATATTCACGGAAAGATCATCAACCTTTCTTCTGTTCGCGGTATTCGTGCCGTTGCAAATGGTGGCGGCGGTAATGTGGGCTACTGCGCTACCAAGGGTGCAGTGGAGATGCTGACAAAAGCGTATGCTTCTGATCTTCGTCCCAACATTCAGGTAAACGCGATTGGCCCGACCATTACCTATACGCCTATGATGGTTGGTCTTCTTCCTGATAACGAGGATGATCGCAATAAGATTGCAGCCGGTATGCCTGCACAGCGAATCGGTCGTCCGGAAGATTGCAAGGGGCCTGCTATTTTCCTTGCTTCTTCCGCTTCTGATTTTGTCACAGGTTCCACGATCTACCCTGATGGCGGTTTGACTGCAATCGGTTAAGGGAGGTACGCTTATGGGCTTTCAGTTTGAAAAGAACAAAGTATATGAGATGCCTGTGTTCTTCGGGCCTATGCCCGGAAATAAGAATCTGGATGCCACTGGCAGATACACGCTGATGAAACCTGCTGATGTGGAGGCATTGACTGTTCAGTTTGAAACGAACCCGGCTCAGCTTGAGAAGCTGCTTCCAGATGGATTTACGTTGCGGGCACCGATTTTTTCAGCAGCAGAATGTGAATTTGCCAATATCGGTTACTTTGGCGGCCACACTTACACACTGTTGAATCTTTCCATTCCTGTTCATTATCATGGCGCAGAAGAAAGTCTGGATGGCGATCTGATCCTTGTCATGTTTGAAAATGCGGCTGACCCGATTGTAGGTGGACGTGACTTGCTGGGATACAGCAAAATCTACGCAGATATGCCGCGTTATATCAAAAACGGCAAAACGATCCGTGCGTCGGCTTCCAGTTGGGGCTTCCGCTTCATGGATATGAAACTGAATTTGGAACAGGCGGCACCGGCGGCCGATGAGATGAAACAACTCGCAGCTTCCAGTCAAGGCAAATTCAATTACAAGTACATTCAGACAACCCCATACAAGGAAATGGGATATGGCTCTGGCGGTGCGGATGTTTGCTATCCAACATTCAATCCTAAAGCATGGGAAAAACCCGTGGACTATCCGTTTGCACTGCGTCAGCCAGAAACCAGCTTCTGCGGTGGCGAAATCCAATTTTATGAACCGGCAGATGATGAAATGCCGAATTACGCACATATCGCCAGATTCCTGGCAAATCTTGAAATCAAGCGGTATTTGGGGGCGCAGCACTCACTGTATAACGATCCCTGCGATTATTCTCACTTGTACCGCCTCAAATAACTACAGAAAGAGGTAAACACTATGGCTATTGACAGAAAAAATACTGCATCTATGGCGAACGGCGCGAATCCAAGACCGATACCTATATGCCTGTTACTGATTCCAGTACGGGTGAAGTGATTGCAGAAGTTCCGCGCTGCACCCAGGAAGAAGTTGAAGAAGCAATCGCTTCCGCACAGGAAGCCTTCCAGAGCTGGTCACAGCTTTCTCTGAGCCGCCGTACTCAGATGATGTTTAAGTGGCGTGAGGTGCTTGTTGCCCATCTGGACGAGCTGACACATCTTTGCGCCCAGGAACTCGGTAAGAACCTGAATGAAGCAAAGGGCGACATTCTCAAAGCAATCGAACCGACCGAGCTTGCTTGCTCGCTCCCGCTGGCGATTGCAACCGGTAAGCGTGTTCAGGCACAGTGTGAAGCCAAGAACCATGCACTTGTGCTGGAAGACTGTGATCTGGAAAGTACCGTTAATGCGGTTATCAATTCCTCCTTTGGCTGCGCCGGTATGCGCTGCATGGCTTTGCCGGTTATTTGTGTTCAGGAAAGCATTGCCGACAAGTTTGTTGCTCTGCTGAAGAAGAAAGCACAGGAAATGGTCGTTGGCTGTGCCTATGATCCTAAGACCAACCTTGGTCCTGTTGTTTCTGCGGCACATAAGCAGAAAGTATCCGACTGGATTCAGAAGGGCATCGATGAAGGAGCCGAGCTGGTTCTTGACGGCCGCAACATTGTTGTTCCTGGCTTTGAAAACGGCTTCTTCCTTGGACCTACAATTCTCGATCATGTAAAGCCTGGTATGAGCGTTGGTGATCGTGAAATCTTTGGACCGGTGGTTTGCATTAAGAGAGTCAAGGACTTTGAAGAAGGACTGGCAATTATGAACGCCAATCCGTTTGCAAACGGTTCCTGCATTTTCACGCAGAATGGTTACTATGCCCGCCAGTTTGAGCTGCTGACCGATGGCGGCATGGTTGGCATCAATGTCGGAATCCCTGTTCCGTCCGCTTACTATCCGTTCTCCGGTAACAAGGATTCCTTCTTAGGAGATCAGCATGTTCTCGGTATCGACGGCTATCGCTTCTACACGAGAGCAAAGA
>CAVIFH010000226.1:0-3944 GCA_963641615.1 bacterium
ATTTCTGAATGGGTATGAGCCATATATGATAATGTCCTAGTATACCACAAATGAAAATGTCCCAGTTATGGTAAAATAGCCTCCTAGACTACAAACAGGAGGTACTACTCATCAGAAAGGTACTACTTACAATGGACGAACAGAAAAAATATGAAACAATTAAATATCTCGCAGATCATCCGGATGCCAATAAGACCAGGGCAGCAATCATGCTTAACTGTTCTTACAGACACGTTAATCGTATGCTGGCTGGATATAAAGAATACGGCAAAGAATTCTTTGTACATGGCAATCGCGGACGCAAACCATCAACTACGATTCCTCAACAGACGCGTCAAGCTGTTCTTGATCTTTATCGCAATAAATACTTTAGTGCTAACTTCCAGCACTTCACGGAACTTCTTGCCAAACATGAACAAATCTGTCTTTCTGCTTCATCAGTAGCAAGTATACTCGAAAGCGAATATATTCTCTCTCCAAAGGTTACTAAAGCGAAGAAAAAAAGAATCAAAAAAGAATTACGTGCTGCCAAAATGGCTGCACATACTGCAAAGGAAGCAGATTCTATTCAGGCTAATTTAGTAGCTGTTGAGGATGCTCACTCCAGACGCCCCAGATGTGCTTTCTTCGGAGAACTAATCCAAATGGATGCAACTCCTCATGAGTGGGTTCCCGGACAAGTCTGGCATCTCCATCTGGCCATTGATGATGCCACTGGCACTGTTGTCGGTGCATGGTTCGATATGCAGGAAACATTGCATGCTTATTATCATGTATTCCACCAAATCCTCTCCACCTATGGCATTCCCTGTAAAATACTTACTGACCGCCGTACGGTATTCACCTATAAAAGAAAAAATTCCCCATCAATTGATGAGGATACTTATACGCAGTTCGCTTATGCATGCAAGCAGTTAGGAGTTCTTCTTGAATCCAGCAGCGTCCCTCAGGCCAAAGGCCGTGTGGAACGTCTTAACCAGACACTACAGTCGCGACTTCCTGTTGAATTACGTCTTGCAGGAATCGCGACCATAGACGCTGCCAATGAATTCCTAAACTCCTACATAAAGGAATTCAATGAGAAGTTTTCCCTTCCCATTCATGGTAGCAAATCTGCTTTTGAAAAGCAACCCTCAAACGAAGATCTCAACCGGATTCTTGCTGTTTTGACTGAACGTACTGTAGACTGCGGGCATTCCATTCTTTTTATGAATAACTATTACCGTATGCTTAATTCCAATGGCAAACAGGTCCATTATCGTAAAGGAACGAAAACAATGGTGATTCAAGCTTTCGACGGCAATCTTTTCTGCTGCGTGAATGACAGGGATGTCTATGCTCTTGAAAAGATTCCTCAACGCGAAGAAAAATCGAAAGAACTGGACCTGGACTATCAGCCTGCAGAACCCAAGAAGCCATATATTCCTCCTATGACGCACCCATGGAGACTCTGTTCATTCCTTAAATTTGTTCGATCTCAGCCCCATCACTTTGATGATCTGCATGTAACTCGCTCTTAGAACAACGGGTTGTTAAAGTTATCTGACCAGTGTTTCATGTATTGACAGTAGGGACTGCCATGTTAGGCTGGCACACGTGTGTGCCGGCAGGCTTCCAGAGGGGCACGATGATTCCCATCGTGCTCCTGCGGAGCCTGCCCTCAAGCCTGTTCAAACATGGCAAGTGGGTTCATGCTGTCAATATTTTAATCAGTATGGAAGATAATTTTGATTAAAAAATGCCCTGAAAAAATCAGGGCAAATATTTTAATTATTTCAGGACATTTTCATTTATGCTTGACAGGCTTTCGCCGTTATTTATGCTCTGGATTCTTTCAGTACCAGTGTCTCCTCTCCTGCATTTTTCAGGATCGGATCTTTTTTCAGAATCTTATAGACACCAACGGTCAGGATCGGCAGCATATAGAGAAGCATAAAGCCATAAGAAAGGGCCGTATATCCTTTTTCAATCAGTGCAATAATTCCGAATTTTGCCATAACGCAGGCAGTTACCAGAATGACTACCGTCACAATTGCCTGATTTTTGCGGCTCAGCTGTGCTTTGCTGCGTTCTTTCAGTTCCACATTGATTCTTCCAAGCAGTGCATGGATGACACCGGTAGATGTCTCGATCAGGGTCCAGCCCATTACCACACCGAAAATGCCGGTAAAGAACTGCGGTGCTCCGACTTTTCCAATCATAACCAGCCACGGAATCTCTGCTCCCAGCACATCTGCATCCGGATAAAAACTCATCATTGCAAAATAAGTCAGGAACCACGGAATGGTCATCAGAAGACCTGCTGCCAGACCGCTTAATACACATTCTTTTCTGGAACCCTGTCTCTTCAGTGAGAACATGGAAGACGGATATACAACCAGGTTATATGCCACATAGATAACACCTGTCCACAGGATCGGAAGGACACCGGTATTTCCGGTATAACTCATATCGCCCGTAGCAAACACTCTACTGATATTTCCATGGCTGTTCAGAATCACCATACCACTAAAAATAATGTAGCCTACATAGAGGATTACGGTTCCCCATGTTTCAAACCGCTCGATGATGGCATCTCCGAAAAACATCAGTCCGCCGGTAATTGCTACCAGTAAAATAACTCCTGCCCAGTAATTTAAGCCTGTCGTCTGCTGTACAATGGAACCGCTGGCCGATGCCATAATCGAAATTACCAGAAGCATGGTCAGAATATATACCACATCAAACAATGGCCATAACGGTCCAATCAGAACTTTGATCATGCTCTTATAATCATAGGTCTTATAAAGTCTTGCCACTTCAAATGTGAGGAGTGCCAGCACCGCAAATCCGATTAAAATACCGATTCCTGCAATCCATCCTTTTGCTCCAAATTTCGCGCCATAAGATACAATTTCCCGTCCGGTTGCATAACCTCCGCCGATCAGTACGGACTGAAGCAGAATGCCCGGCAACAGATATTTACCAAAACGCCCGTCAAAAAATCCTTTCTTTCCTGACTCATTCATATCTGTGTCCTCCTCTTTCTCAACTAAAAAAAGAGCAGACAATGAACTTTTCTGACGCCATTGTCTGCTCTTTCGTATTGCGGCTATTATGCGCTTATTTTCTGTTTCTGTCAATTATTTCTCGCAAAACAAGAGTATTTTTTGTCTTTTTCGGAGAACGCAGAATTTTTTATGGATTTTCCTGTATGTTGAAATATAAACTTTTTAAAGATTATGAACTTTTCCTGTCCTCCCTTGCATGCCCTACTTTAATACACTATAATAGCAGATAATAATATTATTTTTATGAGGTAAATCATGCATTTTATAAATAGATTAAAAAGATACCTGATCGTATCGGTACTCTGCATCACTACCGTATGCTCTATGCCAGTGCAGGCACGTACCACCAAGTCATCCAAATCCAGTGCTCAGAAAGCGGCTGAGCAGGCAGCTGCCGCTGCTCTTCAGGCAGAAATAGATGCACGTTATAACAAAGAAATTGAATCCAACTCCTGGGAAAACTGGCCGGCAGGCCCGCAGGTCTATGCCGAATCTGCCATCGTCATGGAAGCTTCCACCGGAACCATTCTCTATGCAAAAGGGATTGATGAGCAGCATTATCCCGCCAGTATTACCAAGATTATGACAGTCCTGCTGGCACTGGAAAACTGCCAGATGGATGAGGAAGTTACTTTTTCCCATAATGCGGTCTATTCCATTGATTATGGAAGCAGCAGTATTGCCCGCGATGAGGGCGAGGTGCTGACAGTAGAGGAATGTCTCTATGCCATTATGCTGGAATCTGCCAATGAATGTGCCAATGCTATTGCGGAGCACATCTCCGGTTCCACAGAGGAATTTGCAAACCTGATGAACCAGCGGGCCGCCGAGCTTGGCTGCACCAACACCCATTTTGTCAATCCCAGCGGACTTCCAAATGACGAACATTATACC
>CAVIFH010000227.1:0-3943 GCA_963641615.1 bacterium
GGCCCGTTGGTCAAGTGGTTAAGACACCGCCCTTTCACGGCGGTAACATGGGTTCAAGTCCCGTACGGGTCACCACAAAGGCATCTTGGAGCGTCTGCTCCGGGATGCCTTCTTTTTATCTGACTGCTTTACTTTTTGAAAGCGCATCGGTATAATAAAGGCAGAGCCGCGCATGCTTTATAATGCGCTTCAAGGGCTGATTGTCCCTGAATTCCCCCTTTAGGAGAAAATTTATGACTGACTTATCGCATATTCGCAATTTTTCCATCATTGCGCACATTGATCACGGCAAATCCACCTTGGCTGACCGTCTGATGGAGCAGTGCAACGCCATCGACCTTCGCCTGAAGGCCGAACAGCTGCTGGACTCCATGGACCTGGAGCGGGAGCGCGGGATCACCATCAAGGCAACCGCCGTGCAGCTGGATTATACCGCGGACAACGGCGAAAAATACGATTTAAACCTGATTGATACGCCGGGACATGTGGACTTCAATTATGAGGTTTCCCGCAGCCTCGCCGCCTGCGAAGGGGCCGTGCTGGTAGTGGACGCCAGTCAGGGCGTAGAGGCCCAGACCCTTGCCAATACCTATCTTGCCGTAGACGCCGGGCTGGAAGTGCTGCCGGTTGTGAACAAAATTGACCTGCCCTCCGCGCGTCCCGCCGAAGTGAAGGCGGAGATTGAGGACATCATCGGCATTCCCGCAGAGGATGCGCCGGAAATTTCCGCGAAAAACGGCATCAACATTCACGCTGTTCTGGAAATGATCGTCCATCAGGTTCCGGCCCCTGCCGGAGATCGGAATGCGCCCCTGCAGGCGCTGATTTTCGACAGCCAGTATGACAGCTACCGGGGCGTAATCGTATATACCCGCGTAAAGCAGGGCGTTGTTTACCCCGGCATGGACATCCGCATGATGGCAACCGGCGCGGTTTACAAGGTCGTGGAAACCGGCACCATGAGCCCCGGCGGACTGGTACCCCGGGATGCGCTGGGCGCGGGAGAGGTTGGATATATCACAGCCTCCATCAAGACCGTGTCCGATACCCGGGTAGGTGACACAGTAACCGGAGCGGAAAATCCCGCCGCAGAGCCGCTGCCGGGCTACCGGCAGGTGCAGCCAATGGTCTATTCCGGCATTTATCCCGCCGATGGTGCGAAATATCAGGACCTGCGGGAGGCCCTTGAGAAGCTGAAGCTGAATGATGCCTCCATGAGCTTTGAGCTGGAGACCTCTGTCGCCCTGGGCTTTGGATTCCGGTGCGGCTTTCTGGGTCTGCTGCATATGGAAATCATCCAGGAACGGCTGGAGCGGGAATTTAATCTGGATCTGATTACTACCGCCCCCAACGTTATTTACCGTGTCACGAAAACGGACGGTACCGTGCTGATGGTGGATAATCCCCTTGAGTACCCCGCCCCGGATGAAATTCAGCTGGCGGAGGAGCCCTTTGTGAAGGCAAGCCTGATTGCCCCCCAGGAATATGTGGGCAACATTATGGACCTGTGCCAGCAGCGCCGCGGGGAATTCAAGGATATGGTCTATCTGGATTCCACCCGTGTGGAGCTGCACTATGAAATGCCCCTCAATGAGATTATTTACGACTTCTTCGATGCTCTGAAGTCCCGCACCCGCGGCTACGGGAGCCTGGACTATGAATTGATCGGGTACCGTCCGAGCCGGCTTGTCAAGTTGGATATTCTTCTCAACGGCGACGTGATTGACGCATTGAGCTTCATTCTCTTTGCCGACAACGCCTATCCCCGGGCGCGGAAAATCTGCGAAAAGCTGAAGGACAACATTCCTCGGGCGCAGTTTGAAATTCCCGTGCAGGCCGCCATCGGCGGCAAGATTATCGCCCGGGAGACCATCAAAGCGCTGCGCAAGGATGTGCTTGCAAAGTGCTACGGCGGCGATATTACGCGCAAGAAAAAGCTGCTGGAGAAGCAGAAGGAAGGCAAGAAGCGCATGCGCACCTTCGGCACCGTTTCCGTGCCCTCCGAGGCATTCATGGCCGTGCTGAAGCTGGACGAGGATTCCTAAGGCAGCGCCGAAGAAGTAAAAGTGATTCGAAAGCGGTTCCTTTTATCGAAGGGAGCCGCTTTTTCTGTTGCATTTTGAAGGAAATTGTGCTAGTATCCTCATTGGTTAGCATATGCTAATTGCAAATGAAAGTGAGGAAATCATAATGACTGCATTTATCATCGAGGCAATTGTACTGTGCGCGGTGTTTACCGCAAGCTGCATGTCCCTTGTAGGTCAGATCGGGAAAAATCCGGAGCTTGCGAAGCTGAACTATCCGGAGCCCATCGTGCAGCGGCTGATTTTGCTGGGAAAGATAAGCGGTGAAAAGCCCTTATCTCTGGCTCAAAGAGTCCGGAAGAAATGGCCGGCACTGCTTATCCTTGGCATTTTGCTTGGGCTGATCGTGCGTTATGTAAACGGGTGCACCACATTTGGAGCAGCATTCGGCGAAAGCTACCTGCTCTGGGCCATTGTAGACTGGTATGATGCCCTTGTGCTGGACTGCATATGGTTCTGCCATTGCCCCAGATGCGTGATCCCTGGCACAGAGGATCTGACCGACGCCTATCACGACTATTGGTTCCACATCAAAGGCTCCTTCGTCGGCATGCTGATCGGTCTGCCCGGCTGTCTGATTGCAGGCGTCACCGCAATGCTGCTGGGGTAACACACATAAGCGGCAGGAGGCTCTATTTTACCGGGTCCGGTTTTCGGATGGGAAACTGAAAAGGTGCATGGGCAAACCATGCACCTTAATTCATTCGGACAGCACCGCAGGTAAATTATGATATGATTTCTCCATGTTTGGCGGTTTCTGTTTTTACCGTCTTCCATAGAAGGCGCATATCAAATTGCGATGCTGCATCAGTTCAGATAGTCACCAACGGGGCTGGAATTGTATTGCTTGATCACCTTAACAATAACGGAGCCATCCGTCTGAGGTGTCTGCTCAACGATTTTATACTGGGTGCGGTTACGCTCCAAAGCTTTTTTGTAGCTCTCTACCTCCTGCTCCACCTGCTTCACCGCCAAATCGTGTGCAACATCTTCCTTCAGCATAAAATGAAGAGTCTGACAGATACAGGCTGCTTTTATACGCTTCATACTACTGTAACCTCCTTGAAATATTGATATAGCAAATTTATATTTTGCATATATTGTATAAAAATTATAGCAATTTTTTGTGTAATTTTCAAAGGCGATTTTGAACAAAAAATAAGAATGGCAAAATGAGCAAAATTTCCAGTGCAGCACCATACCATAAGGCAGGGGCGATATGCTGCTCAGTTCCCTCGTTCTTTCAGCACGATTATATTCACTGTGCTTCTTTATGCCGGCAAGAGATCCCAAACCTTTCTTCTCAGCCTGCTGCTCACGGGTATTCTTTTTTGCACGCCGCAGCCGCGAAATCCCCGCAATTCCTTTTGCACATTCCCTTTGAAAGCCAATCCGTTCAATTTCTCCGTCATATCCCGTTTTTCTGGAAATCAGCAACAAAATCTGCGGATAAAAGGCCGTTTTTTATGCTTTATTGGAATGATATTTTCTTTGACAAATCCGCCCTGTATGACTATAATTAATTATAACGTCGTTCCACAGGCTTCATGAATATTTGAAAAAAGGACGGATAGCAATATGTACAAAATCGTTCGAAAAAAAGAGCTGAACTCCGCTGTCACCTTGATGGAAATTGAGGCTCCCTTCGTCGCAAAGAAGGCCAAGGCGGGACAGTTTATTATTTTCCGCATTGATGATAAGGGCGAGCGTGTCCCCCTGACCATCGCCGGATACGACCGGGAAAAGGGCACCGTTACCATCATCTTCCAGAAGGTCGGCTTCTCCACCAATGCGCTTGCCGCACTGAACGAGGGCGACTACATTCACGACTTTGTGGGTCCTCTCGGACGGCCTACGGA
>CAVIFH010000228.1:0-3919 GCA_963641615.1 bacterium
AGCCTGCTGCTCCCGGTGGAATACGGCAAGCATTTTGTCCTTCAGCTTCCAGCTGCTTTGACCTGTAAAAATAAGGTGGGAATATTCCGTTTTGCAGCCGGAGTTTTTCATGATGGACACCACTTCATCAAGCCCCAGCTCCAGATGGGATTTTTTCGTCAAAAGCGGGTAATCGGCGCTGACAGCGGAGCATGCCCTGGGGTGCACGGTGAGAATGCCGCCGAAGCGGGCAATCTCCTTGGCAAAGGCGAGAATTTCATCCTGCTTTGCATACCTGTCCGGCTCGTACATGAAGCCCAGCGAGCCGCCGAAGGCACCGCCCTCCATGGCCTCGCGCACATGGCTCAGCTCCTGCTCAATCTGCTCCTGCGTAAATGGAGTGGGATCGTATCCGGCAATTCCCGCGCGGACGGAACCCTGCCCGATCAGTGGCACAAGATTCACATAAAGATTTCCCTCGGCCCGCGCCTTGAATTCAGCAAAGCTGCCGGGATGCAGTGCCTCAAAAAGTCCGCCCCCAAGCTTCTCCCGATAGGGGGTATCCGCTGCCATACCAAAGGGAGAAAAGCTGCAATTTCCGGTAACCTGCGTGGTAATTCCCTGCTGAATGAAGGGCTTATAGAATTTTTCCGCATTTGGATGGTCGTAGAAAAAGTCATTGTGGGAGTGTGCGTCGATAAATCCCGGGCAGACCAGACAGCCGGAGGCATCCACAAGCCTGTCGGCTTCTACCGATATCTCCCCGCCGACCTGCGCAATCCGGTCATCCTCCAGCAGAAGATCCCCCTTTACCGGGGGCGAGCCGCTGCCGTCGCAGAGCATGCCGCCTTTAAACAGCGTTTTCATTTTCATACCTCCTTGCAAATTCTTACGGAATTTTTTCCCTTACTCATATTCACTATACTATATCGGACTGGAAAAATCCAGTATTTTCATTGAATAATATTTCAGCACATTCACTGAATATGCACTGAAGATGAATTAAACACGGGCTTGCAAAGCAATGCAGAACTTATTTCCCATGAGCGTAAAAAATCCGCGCACCTTTACGATGCACGGATCTTTCAGAGACACGAGATTATTTAAGATTACGCCTTGCCGTCGGAGCCCAGAACGTGGACAATCTTATGAGCAACCATGTCCTTCACAGCCTGACGAGCGGGCTTCAGGTACTGGCGCGGGTCGAAATGATCGGGATGCTCAGCAAAGTACTTGCGGATATTGCCGGTCATTGCGAGGCGGATATCGGAGTCAATATTGATCTTGCAGACAGCCAGCTTTGCAGCCTCACGCAGCTGATCCTCAGGGATGCCGATTGCGTCCGGCATATTGCCGCCGTAGGTGTTGACCATCTTTACGAACTCCTGAGGTACGGAGGAAGAACCGTGCAGCACGATGGGGAAGCCGGGCAGACGCTTGATGCACTCCTTCAGCACGTCAAAACGCAGGGGAGGCGGAACCAGGATGCCGTCTGCATTGCGGGTGCACTGGGAAGCCTTGAACTTATAAGCGCCGTGGCTGGTGCCGATCGCGATTGCCAGAGAATCGCAGCCCGTGCGGCCTACAAATTCCTCAACCTGCTCGGGGTGCGTGTAGCTCTCCTTGCCATGCTCAACAGCAACCTCGTCCTCAACGCCTGCCAGAGTGCCAAGCTCTGCCTCGACCACAACGCCATGGTCATGAGCATACTCAACGACCTGCTTGGTCAGAGCAATGTTCTCCTCGAAGGACTTGGAGGAAGCGTCGATCATAACGGAGGTAAAGCCGCCGTCGATGCAGTTCTTGCACAGCTCGAAGGTATCGCCATGATCCAGATGCAGTGCAATGGGGATGTCCGGATTTTCAATAACAGCTGCCTCAACGAGCTTTACGAGATAGGTGTGGTTTGCGTAGGCACGAGCGCCCTTGGAAACCTGCAGAATGACAGGGCTTTTCAGTTCGCCTGCCGCCTCGGTAATGCCCTGAACGATCTCCATGTTGTTGACGTTGAAAGCACCGATTGCGTAGCCGCCGTCATATGCCTTCTTGAACATTTCGGTTGTAGTTACAAGAGCCATTGGAATCATTCCTTTCCTTATTCAAGCGGAAACTCCGCTTCGATTCGGCTATATTATATCACAATTTTTGCGCTTTTCAATAATAATATTTGCCAATGGCATTCTTTTGTGTTATAATTCGGGATGTATGCGGGTTTTATACCCACACTCTGTCATTTTTCACAACAAGCAGAAATAAAATATATTGGAGGTTATTCTATATGTCTGAAAAAGCCCTTGTCGGTTCTTTGATCATCGGCCAGTCCGGCGGCCCTTCCTCTGTGATTAACTGCTCTGCCTACGGCGTCATCAAAACCGGTTTGGAGAATCCGAACATTACCACTGTCTATGGTGCTTTCCACGGCATCAAGGGTGTGCTGAATGATCAGCTGATGATCATGGACGAAGAGGATCCGGAAGAGCTCAAGAATATGCTGCATACGCCTTCCTCCGCTTTGGGCTCCTGCCGTTACAAAATTGCCGACCCCGATGTTGACGACACCGACTATAAGCGGATTCTGGAAATCTTCAAGAAGTACAACGTGCGTTATTTCTTCTATAACGGCGGCAATGACTCCATGGATACCTGCAATAAGATCTCCAAGTATATGAACCGCGTCGGCTATGAGTGCCGGGTTATGGGTGTTCCCAAGACCATCGACAACGACCTTGCCGGTACCGACCACTGCCCCGGCTTCGCCTCCGCGGCAAAGTACATTGCCACCTCTTTCATGGAAGTTTCCCGTGACTGCCAGGTATATGACACCGGCATGGTCACCATCATTGAGTGCATGGGCCGTCACGCCGGCTGGCTGACCGCTGCTGCCGCCTGCGCAAACGTAAAGGGCGACGGCCCCGATCTGGTCTACCTGCCTGAGGTTGACTTTGACATGGATAAGTTCGTTGCTGACGTAAAGCGCGTCTATGCTGAGAAGAAGAACTGCCTGGTTGCTGTTTCCGAGGGCGTACATTATGCAGACGGCACCTTCGTATCCGAGGCGAAGACCTCCGGCACCGACGGATTCGGCCATGCACAGCTTGGCGGTCTGGCCGCAAGACTGGCTGACATCGTAAAGGCCGCCACCGGCGCAAAGGTTCGCCCGATTGAGCTGAGCCTGCTGCAGCGCTGCGCTGCTCACTGCGCTTCCGGCACCGACATTGCCGAGTCCTTCATGTCCGGCAAGGTCGCTGTAGAGTCCGCTGTATCCGGCATTACCGACAAGATGGTCGGCTTCAAGTGCACCCGCGGCGCGGAAGGCTACAAGTGCGTACCGGAGCTGTTTGACCTGAGCCTGGTTGCCAACACGGAGAAGAAGGTACCCCGTGAGTGGATCAACGCAGAGGGCAACGGCGTAACGCAGGACTTCATCGACTACTGCCTGCCGCTGATTCAGGGTGAAACCGATATGGTCAAAGAGGACGGCCTGCCCCGCTTTGTACACCTGAAGAGAGTTTTCGCAAAATAATCTGTCATCTATGTAAAAACCTGCCGCGAATGCTCTGTGCCGATAAGACAGTAATCCACCCAAAATAACGAAATCGGCATCTGCAGGGCAGGATTGGACAACAAGCAGGCGGCACTCAGCTTCGGTTGGGTGCTGCCTGCTTGTTTGTGGTTAAAAGGCGAAAACCGTACCAATTCATAAAATGTTCTTGCAGAAAGCGGATTTTTCTGTTATCATCAGATTGGTTAAGTTTATATACCACTGACCGAGAATATCTGCGAAGGGGGCTTGACAAGCATGAAGCCGAACCCCATGATTGACAAGACAAGACAAGACAAGACAAGACAAGACAAGACAAGACAAGACAAGACAAGACAAGACAAGACAAGACAAGACAAGACAAGACAAGACAAGACAAGACAAGACAGGCTAATCCTG
>CAVIFH010000229.1:0-3908 GCA_963641615.1 bacterium
ATATGAGTGCTACCACAGTGGCTGTTCCGGCCGATACAGCAAATGCATGCTTCACACGCTTCATATCGGAGCGGCCGTAGTTGTAGCCGATGATGGGCTGTGCGCCGGTGCCGATACCGGTAACGATGGAAACCAGAATCGTGTTGAACTTCATGACAATGCCGAAGGCCGCCAGCGGAATGTCCGGACCGTATTTAGATGCTGAGCCGCAGCGAACGAGATAGTAATTGATCACCGCCATGATGACGGCAATGGCAAACTGAGAGATAAAGCTGGAAACACCCAGACTTGCGATTCTCCGCAGCAGTCCCAGCTTCGGCTTCATTTTCCCAAGGGAAATGCGGACGGTCTTAAATCGCGGCACATACCACATGCTGATGGCAAAATTCAGAATCTGTCCGATCACGGTAGCCCAGGCAGCGCCCTCCATGCCCCAATGAAAGCCCAGGACGAACAATGCATCCAGAATCACATTGGCGACACAGCCGGCGATCATACCGATCATGGTGATCTGCGGGCTGCCGTCTGCCCGAATCAGCGAGCACATACCGCAGCCGATGATCACAAAGGGGAAGCCCAGAATCACGATTTTTCCATAGGCCAGGGCATAGCTTCGGTTGTCTGTTGTCGCACCCAGAACAGAGGTCAGCGGCTCCAGCCAGACCGCACAGAGCAGAAGCATCACAATGCCTGCCGCAATCAGCCAGAAAAAGGTATTGTTCACGCCCTCCTCTGCATCCTTCTTCTTGTTTCGTCCAAGCTCCAGGCTGAGGCATGCGGCACCGCCGTCACCAAACAGCAGCGCCAGCGCCGTCACCACCATGTTTAAGGGGAAAATAACATTAGTCGCACTGTTCCCCAGGGTACCCACACCCCAGCCGATAAAAATCTGATCCACAATGTTGTATAGAGCATTCACCACCAACGCAACGACGCTCGGAACCGCATATTTCAGCATGAGACTTCCGATCGGCGCCGTGGCTAACGGATTTTTTTCCTGATCCATTAGTAACTGTTTAGAACCCCCTGTCATCGAAAATTCCTTTGGTGAAAATGTAGAATTTTTCAATGCGTTCCAAACAGAAATCGGAACCGACAGAGCATATAAAATACACTTTGTCAGGATAATCAAAGTTGGTCAGATTCTGCCTGCAAAATCATGCACTTTCGCGTCGTGAAATCCTGGATTGCAAATATTGGGTCAGGATTCCATGCTTTTTGAATTCGGCATTTTGACGAAGCGGACTTGCCTCAAAATTCGCGATTTTCCGCCGCTTCTGCTACACTATAAGTATCAAATTCGACGTAGAGGTGGTGGCCATGGCAGAACAGCAAGTTATTCAAATACTGGTAGAGCAGCTTGCTGAAATGCATCGTTCAAACCAGGAACTGCAGAAGACGGTTGAAGCCATGGCAGCCACAATAGCTGATTTACAAAAGACCATCGAGGAATTGCAGGGTAAGCTTGGCAAGAATTCTCGCAACAGCTCTAAGCCGCCATCCTCTGATGGCTACAGTAAACCCGATCCCAAAAGTACACGAAAACCGTCCGGCAAAAAGCAGGGCGGACAGCCCGGCCACAAAGGCGCCGGTTTGGCCGACAAAGTAAAGAATCTGAAAGCAGATCATACTGTTCAGCATTATCCGAGCCAATGCATGAAGTGTCCTCATTTTGCGGATTGCATGTCCAAGGCCAAAGCTAAAGAAACTCGTCGTGTGCTAGACATGACAATTCAGCGGGTTATCACAGATCATGTGAGCATGTGCATGCCCGCCTGCGATCACAGCAAAACGCATCTTTGCGGGGCATTTCCCGAGAATGTCACGGCATGCTGTCAGTATGGCGATCACCTGAAAGTCTTTGCTACCGCTTTGAACGTGATAGCATCTGTTCCATTGAGGACAACTGCAGAAATCATTCATGGTGTAACCGGCATTCCGATCACCGAAGGAACTATTCTCAGCTTCGTGAAGCAGGGAGCTGAGCAAGTATCGGAAACAGTCGATAACATCTGGGAAAAGTTGATTGATGAAAAGTATATTCATTTCGATGAAACCGGCATGCGGGTAAATGGGAAACTCCAATGGACGCATGTAAGTTGCACCGACTTGCTGACATACTACGAAAATCATGTAAAGCGTGGATACGATGCCATGGCCGATATCGGCATCCTGGTGTTATTTTCAGGTGTTGCAATGCATGATTGCTGGTCTCCTTATTGGAAAACTTCAAGCGACGTAAAGCATGCATTGTGTTGCGCTCACCTACTTCGTGAACTGCAATGGGTAAATGATCACGGCAACAATCAGACTTGGTCAAGCCGTTTCCAGCAGCTGCTTCTGAAAATGAATCAGTCTGTAAAGGAAGCTTCGGCTGAAGGACTTCGATCATTGTCTGCGGATGCTTTGCAGGCATTCGATAAGGAATACGACCAACTGCTCGAACTGGGCTACAGCGAAAATCCGCTCGAGACAGTCCCCGGTAAGCGTGGTCGTCAGAAGCGCGGGAAGATACGTTGCCTATTGGACCGCTTCAAAAAATACAAAGAGTCCGTCTGCTTGTTTACGAGAGACTTCAATGTTTCCTTTACAAACAACCAGGCTGAGCGGGATCTCCGAGGGCTTAAAACAAAGTGCAAGGTTACTGGCGGCTTTCGCGCCTCTGACAGCATGGCTGCATACCTCATGTTGCGGTCTTACATCAGCACTGCACTCAAACACGGACATCTTGCGTACAAGTCTCTGACAGAGGCTTTTTTAGGCGACCCCGAATTTATATTTGAGCCGGGGTTCTAAACAGTTACCGCGCGGGTTCGTTTTTGGAACCGCCAAAAACTCACTTCCACGCTCAACAGGCTAAAGCCCACAAAAGAAAAAGGCCCCGAGAATCTCGGTGCCTTGTTTCTAACTGTTTAGTGTCACATCGCTTGCATCCGTCTCAGGCAGCCACGCCGCGGCCGGGGAGCATCTGGGCGAGGCGATTGCGCACAGCCCGTCCCACGATGACGGAAATGGCGATCTTGATGAGATCGAAGGGAATGAAGGGAATCACGCCGGCAGCCAGTGCGGCCTTCGCATCCATGTGCGCCAGTACCGCAAGCCATGTCGTACCGAAGATGTAGCAGACAATGAGGCCCAGCACCATGCCCAAAACCTGCATGGGAATCTTCTTATAATAATGGTCAATGAACCAGCCGGAAATCAGCGCCATCAGAATGAAGCTGATGAGATAGCCGCCGGTGGGACCGAAGACCTTTGCCGGACCGCCTGAATAACCGGACAGCACCGGTGCACCCACGAGACCGATCAGCAGGTAAATAATGTACGCCATCGTGCCGTAACGCATGCCCAGAATATAAACCGCCAGGTAAACGGTCAGTACCGTCAGTGATACCGGTACCGGTCCGATGGGTATGGACATGGGTCCCAGAATACACATCACCGCCGTCATTACCGCAACAAGTGTCATTGTCTGTACATTCATTTTCATAATTTAATTTCCCCCTTACGCTCTGTATCGATACGGATAATCTGCCCGCTCTGTTTCCGGCAGTGTCCAGTCCGGTGTAATGTCTCTTCCCAGCTCCGTCAGCATTTCCTTGTCCTTCTGAATGGTGGAGCCGGAGGTGGTCAGCATGTTTCCGGTGATGCTGGCGCTGGCACCGGCCCGGAAGGTTTCCCGTCCGTTACCCTGCATCAGAGCCCGTCCACCGGCCAGACGAATGTTTGCTGTGGGATTGATGAAGCGGAAAATGGCAATGGTCCGCAGAATCTCATCCTCCGTAAGCCGGGGCAGATTTTCCAGCGGCGTGCCCTTAATGGGCATCAGGCTGTTGATGGGAATGGACTCGATGCCCAGCTCCTGCAGCGTCAGGGCCATATCGATGCGGTCCTCCCAAGTCTCACCC
>CAVIFH010000230.1:0-3906 GCA_963641615.1 bacterium
CGGTGATACCAAGCACTCCACCATCGCTGCCCGCCGCGTTCCCAAGTTCAGCATCGATCAGGAGAACGATGTGCGTAAGATGAGCCTGAAGACCCGCCCGCTGGCTGCACCCAAGAACTACATCCCTTGGATTCGCGCCAAGGACGTGGTCGGCTAAGTCCGGCCGGAAAGGAGTACACCAATGATCGTGGAGATTCTTTGCGGCGGTTACGGCTGCCGCACCAAGACTGGCATCCATACCGTCATGCACGGCGAGCAGTGCGAGGTCAGCGAGGCCGAAGCAGCCCGCCTTATCGGGCTGGGTGTGGCGAAAACCGTGTTTTCTGCGTCCAACGCCCCGGAGAACGCCCCTGCGGAGGCTCCGGTAGTTGCGGAAGGTAACGACACTTCCGCAACCGAAACCGCGCAGAGCGGCTCCGAGGCGGCGCACCTCGACCCCGACCAGCTGCACGACATGACTGTGGCCAACCTGAAAAAGCTGGCTGCGGATATGGGCATCGACACCAAGCCGCTCAAAACCAAGGATGCACTCATTCAGGCTATCTGCGCCGAGGACGTTGTGCCCGGTGACGAGTGCGCCGATGGTCCTGAACTGGCGGCAGCGATGCCCACGGCATGAGTGCCTTTAAGGACGCTGTGCAGGAAGACCTGAGCAGCGTCTTTCTGAATCTGGACGAATTTGCCGAACCGCACACGGTCTACTATGACGGTGAGGAATACCCCGATGTTCCTATGGTTCTGACAGGGCTCTCCGAAAAGGAGCGTGTGCGCCAGAGCATCAACGACCATGCGCAGGGCCTGTACAAGGTCATCCGGGTGCTGCATTGCGACATTGCAGCCCTCGGCGGGAAGCAGCCGGAACAGGGCTGCAAGCTGGGCATTGATGAAGATGGATTCGTCAGAAACTACTACGTGGCATCTTCCGTCTGCGAGATGGGGATGCTGCGGGTGGAACTGGAGGCGATTGACGAATGAGCGATGTAACAACGGACACCATGATGCACAGCGTTGCTGCTGGCATTGCCGTTGACATTGCGGAGGAAGGCTTTGACCGTGTGTCGGCCATCCTTGCCGGGATTCCCGGCGGTGCCAATCGCGCTGTCGGCTCTGCGTTGGCTCGTGCCGCTGCTGCCGGAAAAACAGTGGCAAAGCGGGCAGTCACGCAGGAGTACGCCATCAGCAGCAGCGAGTTCTCCAACCGCACAAAGAATATCAATAATATTCAGCGGGCTACATCCGGTGAAGTTTCCATCAACTTTGGCTACCGCGGCAGCGTCATCCCCCTTAGAGTTTTCGATACCAAGGTGGACCGCAGCGGCCGTGTGGTTACGCGCGTGAAGAAGTCCAGCACCAGACAGGCACTGGACCACGCTTTTGAGGCAAAGATGGGCTCCCACTACGGCATCTACGAGAGGCAGGGCGAAAAGAGGTTCCCAGTCAAGGAACTGTTTGGCCCGGCAACACCGCAGATGATGTACGCCAATGAGGATGTCATGGATTCCATCGAAAACAAGATGGCTTCCACCTATGAGGAGCGCATCGAGCATGAAATTACGCGAGTTTTGAACGGATGGGGTGTTTGATATGACCAGCGTTGTTTTGCTTGAACAGCTGAAAGCCTTTACCGAGAAAATCATGGCCGACATGATTCTCCCGGTGGCTATGCAGCAGGGCGATACCGAGCAGGCCTACCGTGCCCCGGAAGTCTACCTGATGCGGCTGCCCGACAGCAGAGCTGCCAAGAAAAAGGCTCCCTACATCATCCATCGTGTCATCCCGCTGGCAACTGAACAGCAGCCCGGCAGCGAAGAGCGCACGGTTGTTTCCGTGCGCTCTATCTTTTGCTGCTATAACCCGGACGAACAGGAGGGAGACCTCGCGCTCCTGAACATGATGGAGCGTTTTCGGGTGGAACTTCTGAAAGTCCGTAAAGTTGGTGCTGTTGGTGCCGATGGCAAACCCCTGTATCAGTTCGCTCTCGACATTTCTCCCGGTCATAAGCTGGAAAGTGTGCCCTATGACGAGGAAACAAAGCCATACTATGCCGGAGAAATGATTACCTACTGGAAGCTGCCAACCGTGCAGCAAACGGAGGATGTTAAGTTATGGCGGTAAAAAAGACCGCGGCGGAACAGCCCGCCGAAAATACCGTGAACGCCGAGCCTGCACAGCGCAAGCCCGGCGTTTCTATTTACGTTGGTCCGTCCATTCTGGGCTACATCCAGAAGAATACGATTTACCCCTGCGCTGCTGCGGAGGCGGTAGAGCGTGACGATGTGAAGATTGCCACCGAGAAATATCCCGGCGTGGTCGACTTCATCATCGATATTGACGAACTGCATACCACGCCTGAAAAGGCAAAAGCACGTGGCGAGGCCATCCTTGCGTATGCCCGGATGCTCGCCAAATCCAAGTAAGGAGGATTACATACTATGGCAGATCATGGTATTAACGTTACCCGCGCCGACACCGCTGTGGCAACTCCGAACGCCGCAACCTGCGGCATTCCCTTTGTCATCGGCACTGCGCCGCTGTCCAAGGCAACTGGCACCGCAGCGACTGCCGGGATCCCGGTGCTCTGCACCAGCTACACCGAGGCGGAGGAGCAGCTGGGCTATGACGAGGACTGGGCAAAGTTCACTGTCTGCGAGGTGATGTATTATCACTTCAAGCTGTGCGCCTGCCAGCCCGTTATTTTCCTGCCTCTGGCGGAAAAGGCAGACACTACCGCTGTGGCTGCTGCCGTTGAGCAGGTGGAACTGTGCCTGACTATGTTTGGCATTGTGCCTGACCTGATTATGGCACCCGGCTTCTCCAACGATGCCACCGTTGCCGCTACACTGGCTGCAAAGGCTGGCTCTATCAACGGTATGTTCTCCGGCAAGGCTCTGGTGGACATTTCCGCAAAAACCTATACCGCAGCAGTTCAGGCGAAGAACAGCGGCACTTACGACCAGAAGTCCATCCTGTGCTGGCCGAACGGCACTCTCGGCAAGCTGAAATTCCATGCTTCCACCGTTGAGGCTGGTTGCATTGCCGAAACCGACACCAACAATGAGGGTATTCCCTATGAAAGCCCCTCCAACAAGACCGTCCATATTGATGGTCTGTGCGATGATGACGGCAACGTCATCAACCTGACCTATAATCAGGCAAATGTGGTTGATGCCGCGGGTATTTGCACTTTCCTGAACTTCATGGGCGGCTGGACTGCATGGGGCAACCATACGGCGTGCTATCCCACCAACACGGATGTGAAAGACTACTTCATCCCCCTCAGCCGGATGTTCGACTATGTTACCAACACCCTCATCAAGACTTTCTGGTCTAAGCTGGACAAGCCGATGAACCGCCGCCTCATCGATACCATTCTGGACAGCGCAAACATTTGGTTGAACGGGTTGGTTGGCGCGGGCTATCTGCTGGGTGCCCGTGTGGAGATGCTGGAAAATGAGAACCCGCTGACCAGCCTGATGGCGGGCAAGATCAAACTGCACGTCTACATGACCCCGCCCTCTCCGGCGCAGGAAATCGACTTCGTGCTGGAGTATGACGCTGACTATGTGACCAGCGCACTCCAGTCCTAAAGAGGAGGTACTACTATGGACCAGTCTGTTATCAACTTTGCAGTCTACGAGGATTCCGTGGAGTACGAGGGCATGGCACAGGTCACGCTGCCCGATGTTACCATGCTGACCCAGAACATTTCTGGTGCTGGCATCGGCGGCAACATTGAGGCTGTCATCATGGGCCATCTGGACACCATGACCCTCGGCCTGAACTTCCGCACCACCACGCCGCAGTCCGTCAAGCTGGCAGAGATTCGCCGCCACCAGATTGACCTCCGTGTGGCAAACCAGTACGAGGATCCCATCAACGGCACCATTGATGCCCACGCCGAAAAGC
>CAVIFH010000231.1:0-3881 GCA_963641615.1 bacterium
ATCTTGAATATGGCTCTGCCAGATGGGGAACGGCCAAAGACATTGAACCATTTATTGATCCCGTCTTTGCGAACAATGTGATCCTCACTAGGACAGAACGGCTCATGATGAGCAATCGTCCTAAAAATCCTGCCAATGCCAGGAATAAGAATGTGCTGATCGTCGGCGGATCCGGCTCTGGCAAGACCCGCTTCTGGATCAAGCCGAATTTATTGCAGCTTCACTCTTCCTACGTCCTGACGGATCCGAAGGGGACAACCCTGTTGGAGGTGGGAAACGCATTTGTCCATGCCAATTATCGGATCAAAATTTTCAACACGATAAACTTCAAGAAGTCCATGCACTACAATCCGTTCGCCTATATCCACAGCGAAAAGGATATCCTGAAGCTGACAACGACACTGATGGCAAACACCAAGGGTGACGGAAAAGGCGGAGATCCGTTCTGGGACAAGGCCGAGACACTTCTCTACTGTGCGCTCATCGGATATATCCATTATGAGGCCCCCAAGGAGGAACAGAACTTTGCCACGCTCATTGAATTCATCAATGCCATGGAGGTCCGTGAGGATGACGAAGATTTCCAGAACCCGGTGGATCTGATGTTTGAAGATCTGAAGAAAAAGAAGCCGGATCACTTCGCTGTCCGACAATTCGCAAAATTTAAGCTTGCTGCGGGTGATACATAATGCTGATAGTTTTTTAGTACCCCATCATTTAGAGGGGGTATTAAGAAACTACCAGCATTTCATATTTTTAGAAGGGAAGTGATGAGTAGTGGCAAAGAAAACAATACGTCATCCCGCGCTGTATGAGCGCCTGAGCCACGATGACGAGTTACAGGGTGAATCCAATTCAATCTCCAATCAGAAGAGGATTCTGGAGGACTACGCGGAGCAGCATGGTCTGACGGACTATATCCATTACACAGACGATGGCATTTCCGGCACGCGGTTTGATCGCCCAGGCTTTCAGGCAATGATTGCCGAAGTAGAGAAGGATGCAATCTCTGTGGTGGTCATCAAGGACATGAGCCGTTTCGGACGTGATTACCTTCAGGTGGGTCACTACATGGAGGTGTTGAGAAAGCACGACACACGGCTGATTGCCTTGAATGATGGTGTTGACACGTTGAAGGGTGATGACGAGTTTACGCCGTTCCGCAACATCATGAATGAATGGTATGCGAGGGACACAAGCAAGAAGATCCGGTCAGCCTACCAGGCGAAGAACCTTGCAGGCAAGCACACGGCCAGCTCAGCAACGTACGGTTATCTGAAATCAGAGACCGACAAGGATCAGTGGATCATTGATCCGGTGGCTGCACCGATTGTGAAGCGGATTTTCCAGCTGTCGATGGATGGCAAGGGGCCGTATCAGATCGCCAAGATTCTGTCGGCGGAACAAGTCCCGATCCCTGCCTATCACATGCAGCAGATGGGCACAGGGCTATGGAAGACCAGAGAAATCAAGAATCCTTACAACTGGGGATCCAGCACTATCGTTCACATCATCGAAAATCCGGTGTATCTGGGGCATACTTGCAACTTCAAGACCAGAAAGCATTTCAAGGACAAGAAAAGCCATTACGTGGATCAGGATCAATGGACGATTATTGAGAATACGCATGAGGCCATCGTGGACAAGACCACCTTTGACAACGTGCAGCGCCTTCGCAAGAACATCCGGCGCTATCCTGACGGCTGGGGCGAGATCAATCCTCTGAGTGGTCTGCTGTTCTGTGCGGACTGTGGCAGCGTGATGTATGTGCATCGGGTGAACAACGGCAAGCGGATCCCGCAGTTTACCTGCTCTGCCTACTCAAAGATTCCGGTCGGTACACGATGCCCGACACAGCACAGGGTCAATGGTGACGATGTACTGGAGCTAGTGAAGGAAACCTTGAAGTCGATCATCAAGTTCTCTCAGGAGGACGAGGAGGCCTTCGTGAAGAAGGTGCAGGAAACGGTGGCAACACAGCATTCCGCTGATGCTACAGAGCAGAAGACCAGACTTACGAATGTCAGAAAACGTCTGGACGAGCTGGAGGTTCTGATCTGCAAGAGCTACGAGGACAATGCCCTGGGCAAGCTGCCGGACAAGCTCTATGACAAGATGATGGCTCAGTATACAGCCGAGCAAGGCAAACTGGAGGAGGAACTGAAAAGCCTGCAGGGAATTGTGGCCGAGTATGAGAACGGGCTTGATTCCGCTGACAAATTCATTGCACTTGTGCGGAAATATGCGAACTTCGATGTGATGACCAATACCATGCTGAATGAGTTCGTGTACAAGATTCTAGTGCATGAGCGCGACATTAAGGGTTCCATTTATTCTCCGCAGACTATTGAAATCTATTTCAATTTCATTGGCAAGTTCGAGACACCTGCCATGGAGCAGGGACCGACACCGGAGGAGCTTCTGCTGATGGAGAAACGACAGAAAATTCGAGAGAAACGGCATGAGGAGTATCTTCGACGGAAGTCAACAGGGTGGCAGGACGCCTATTACCGGAAGAACAGACAGGCACAAAAAGAAAAAATGGATGCAGCCAAGGAGGCACGGCGAGCTGAAGATCGTGCAAATGGCATCTATTATCATCCGAAACAAAGGAAGGAGCATATCAATGAGAAAAGTGCAGAACTTATCGCTGTGGATGCATGATGAAAACGGACTGGACTATCGGCTTGTTGGCGATTACTACATTCCGATCATAACCATGCCGGAAGAAAAGCGTTATATTGGGCGCTGGGGAAGAATGTATCAGGAATACCTGCAGGAGGTACGTCCAATCCTGATGAATCAGCTCATTATGAGCGGAAAGCTGTGGTCTGCAATGGCAGATGTACAGGAACAGGCAGACAGCCGATACGAGCTGCTAATGGGGCAAATGAGCCGTTCTGAGGGCATCACAGAGGCGCTGAAACGGCAGGATCCCATGGAATGGGTGCAGCGGATGAATAACCTACGCAATCGCGTGGAAGAGATCATCCAGGCAGAGATTATCTACGTGTGAGGTGAGGGCATAACTGCATTTACACTGTTCTTCGGAGCTGTCAGAATACTGACTGTGGCGGATGCACTCCTTTCATATGTGAGTGAGTTCATCTGATCGTTACAGGCATAATTCAATATGGTTTGAGAACCGTCTGCCAGCGTGGTGGACGGTTTTCGCTTACATAGGCATCGCAATTGCGCGGTGTCTTATTTTTATGCTGAAAGCAGGCAGCGGAAAGGAGAAAGATGGGAAACGTATTTGGATATATCAGGGTCAGCAGCCGTGATCAGAACGAGGACCGACAGATGATAGCGCTGAGGGAGCTTCAGGTTCCGGAGAAAAACATTTTCATGGACAAGCAGTCCGGCAAGGACTTCGATCGACCGCAGTACAAAAAGATGCTGCGCCGATTCAAGAAGGATGATCTGCTTTATATCAAGAGTATCGACCGTCTGGGGCGCAATTATGCTGAGATTCTGGAGCAATGGCGAATCCTGACCAAGGACAAGGGCATTGATATCGTGGTGCTGGATATGCCACTCCTGGATACCAGGCGTGGTAAGGACCTAATGGGGACATTTCTGAGCGACATTGTGCTGCAGGTGCTGTCCTTCGTTGCGGAGAACGAGCGCACCAACATTCGACAACGGCAGGCTGAGGGCATTGCAGCTGCAAAAGCCAGAGGCGTTCGCTTCGGCAGACCGCCAAGTCCCTTACCGGAGGGCTTCCATGATGCGTACCAACGTTGGAAGTCTGAGAAGATCACCGGAACAGCGGCAGCCAGGGAATGTGGGATGCCGTTATCCACCTTCCGATATCGGGCAAAGATTTACGAAAAAGCCAAGTTATTGTAAGCGGGTGATTTTACAGAAATGTGTACTTT
>CAVIFH010000232.1:0-3836 GCA_963641615.1 bacterium
GACCAGTATGGTAAATGGCTTTTTTACCGGTGTCGGTTCCGGCGCGACGGTTGTTTTATCCCAATTCTATGGCGCCGGAGATCAGAAGGGTGTATCCAATGCAATGCATACCGGTATTGCACTTTCCGTGATTTTAGGTGCTGTACTTACGGTGCTTGGAGTTACGCTGGGGGATAAGGCACTTTCCCTGATGAACATGCCGGAAAACTGCATGGATGAGGCCGTGACCTATCTGCGTATTTATTTCGCAGGCTCCGTGGGGACCGTTGTTTATAACATGGGTGCCGGGATCCTGCGCGCAATGGGTGACTCCCAAAGGCCAATGCTTTTTTTGATGGCAACATGCTTCCTGAACATTGTAATGGATCTGTTCTTTGTGGCGGTCCTTCATATGGGCGTGGCGGGAGCAGCGCTTGCTACCATATTATCTCAGTTTATCAGCGCACTGCTTCCGATTACTGTCCTCATGCGCATGCCGCAAAATGGTCTGAAAATACAAAAGCTGCGCATTGACAGCACCTTAATGGGCAGAATCCTTCACATCGGTGTACCGGCGGGGCTTCAGCTGGTTACATTCGATTTTTCCAATATTCTCATTCAGTCCGGCATTAATTCCTTCGGCGATATCACCATGGCGGCATGGACCGCCTACAGCAAGACGGATGCTTTGACATGGATGATTTCCGGCGCATTCGGCGTCGCGATTACAACCTTTGTCGGGCAGAATTTTGGCGCACAAAAATACCGCCGCATTCGTCAGGGCGTTTGGACATGCCTGGGCATGAGCATTGTACTGGTTGGGTGCCTTGCGGCATTCATACTGACCTTCCGTACGCAGATACTCGGCATCTATACGAGCAGCTCGGAGGTAGTTGCGGTCGGAAGCTTTATTTTATGCTCCATCATGCCGTTTAATATTATCTTTATGCCAATCGAGGTATTTGCGGGTACCATGCGCGGCGTGGGTGATTCCCTTATGCCGACAGTGATTACGGGATGCTGTGTGTGTCTCTTTAGAATTCTGTGGCTGATGACGGCAGTTCAGCGCTGGCACACCTTGAAAATGCTCACCCTTTGCTATCCGATCAGCTGGATCATTGCAGCCATCACCTTTACAGTGATTTACCTTCGGGGCAACTGGCTGCGCAAGCGCATTGCCGCATGCGGTATGGAGCAGGAGCAGTCATGAAAAGAAAACGCTTTTCTGCCGGAATTCCATTGCTGTGTGCGCTGACAACGCTTTTGTGTGCATCATCGGCGCTTTTATTGCTTATATGGAGCAATCAGGGGGAGAGTACGCAGACGGAGCCTGAAATATCATACCCGTTGGAAACGTCTTCGCAGCCGCCTGAATCGGTTCCGCAGACAACCCCTACGGAAACCGTCCCTGATGAGCCTGCCGATCCGATTGAAGAGATGGTGAACGCGCTTTCTACAGAGCAGAAGGTCGGGCAGCTTTTCCTGGTTCGCTGTCCGGAATCCGGTGCAGAAGAGGCCATTCGCAATTATGCATTTGGAGGCATTTTGCTGTTCGGACGAGACTTTGATGGTGAAAGCAAAGATTCCATGGCATTAAAAACAGCCTCCTATCAGTCAGCGGCAGAAATCCCGTTATTGATCGCTGTGGATGAAGAGGGCGGCACGGTAACACGCGTCAGCAGCCATACGGCATTTTGCATCAGCCGGTTTTCCTCGCCCCGCGAGCTGTACAACAGAGGCGGGATGGGGCTGGTACTTTCAGAGGAGTCCCAAAAAGCGCAGCTGCTGCAAAGCCTTGGCATTAATGTGAATTTAGCACCGGTGTGCGACATTTCTACGCAGCCCGGAGCATTCATGTATCAGCGCTCCTTGGGGCAAAGTGCGGAAATTACAGGCCAGTTTGTCGCGGGTGCAATAAAAACAATGCAGAGCTATGGCGTTGCGGCTGTGATGAAGCATTTCCCCGGCTACGGAAACAATGCCGATACGCATGTTGGTACGGCGCGGGATGAGCGCAGCCTATCCGAGCTTGAGGCGAATGATATGCAGCCGTTTTTTGACGGAATTGCCGCCGGCGGAAATGCCGTCATGGTCAGCCATAATATTGTTGATGCCTTGGATTCGTCTGCCCCTGCCAGCCTGTCATACCCGGTGCACCATTATCTTCGGTTGGCGATGGGCTTTGACGGCGTTATTATGACGGATGATTTATCCATGGAGGCCATCACACAGCAATACGGGGCAGGGGAGGCGGCAGTTTTGGCTGTCTTGGCCGGGAATGATATTCTTTGCGTTTCAGACTATGAGCCGCAGTATGTTGCTGTTCTCTCAGCATGCAGCAGCGGCCGAATATCCGAGGAAACGCTGAACCAGGCAGTGTACCATGTTTTGAAGTGGAAAATGCAAATGGGGCTGATTAACCCTTGACATTTTATAAAAGTCTGCTATATTTGTCAGCGGACATGAAAACAGGGGCGCCGAAAGGCTGAGATCCGCATCGCGGAGTACCCTCTAACCTGATCCGGGTAATGCCGGCGTAGGAAGTTTGCGAAGGTTCCGTTTTTTCACAAACACAACCCGTGCGCCTGCTTATGCAGGCGCATTTTGTTTTTATGTACTATTTTTTTGAGAAGGGGTATAACCCATGAATCACACAAAACTGCGCGCCCTGTGCGAGGGCGCCATCATGGTGGCTGCGGCCACCGCGCTGAGCTACCTGAAGCTTTTTGAGCTGCCTCAGGGAGGCTCCGTATGCATCGGCATGCTGCCGATTCTGTTCTATTGCGTCCGCTGGGGGCTTGGTGAGGGCTTGCTGGTATCCTTTGCCTATGGCCTTCTGCAGCTGTTTTTCGATGGCGCTTATGCATGGGGCTGGACAAGTATGCTGCTGGATTATGTAGTCGCTTTTACGGTACTTGGCTTTTCTGGCCTGTTTGCGGGAAAAAAGGGCGGTATCTTCTACGGAACCGTGGTTGGATGTGTGCTGCGTTTCATTGTGCACTTCATCAGCGGCGTTACCATTTACCGTATCAATGAGCCGACGGAGCTGTTCAACGTTACCTATCTGAATCCTTACCTGTATTCTGCCGTGTATAACGGAAGCTATGTTGGCATCGACATGGCAATATGCCTTGTTATTTTTGCGATTCTTTATAAGCCGCTGAAAAAATATTTTATGGCAGAGGATCTGCAGTAATTCCCAAATTACATATTTTTTTCACAGCTCACGTTCTTCCCACAAAAACAGCATTGTGCTTTTACCGGGAAAAACGTGAGCTTTTTTATTATCATGAATTAAAAAATGATATTCATTTTCATATTGACAGAATCTGAAAGACTGCTATAATATGATAACGGTTATCAAATTAAGAATACGCGAGGGAAATAGCTTATGAAGGGGAAAAATGCATATAAGACAAAGCAGGGTGATGAGCTCCGCACATACTTTGAAAATATGCCCGGAAAGCACATTACTGCCGCGGATATTTGTGACTATTTTCGCGATACCGGCAAACCAATTGGCATGGCGACAGTTTATCGTCAGCTGGAACGGATGGTGGATGAGGGCGTTATCGCAAAATACAGTGTTGATTCCGGAACGCCTGCCTGCTTTGAGTATCTGGGAGAACATCTGTCAGACACGACGTGCTATCACTGCAAATGCAGTGTATGCGGAAAGCTCATCCACATGCACTGTGATGAGCTGCCGGAGCTTCAAAAGCACATACTGGAGCATCATGGATTCTCTATTGACCCAGTTCGCACGGTTTTTTACGGTGTATGCAGCAGCTGCGCGGAGGGGAAAGGTTGAAACATTGTAATCTAAGTACCATTCCGAAAAGAGCGCACAAACCTAA
>CAVIFH010000233.1:0-3822 GCA_963641615.1 bacterium
GGATCTTTTGCCCCAATTTTTCAGTTTGAAAAACTTGAGATACATACAGTATCCCCGCGCTTTTCAAACTTTAACTTGAGTCAAAATCTCTCAGCAATCGCTCTTGCCTCTTTGTGCGGTGCTGCCATAAAATCGCCGTCCCTGCGATAGCCCCATTGCCTCACACATTTTTCCGGCATTTATCGATGCTGCTTTGCACATTTTTCTGAGTTTTAGCGGCACCAACTTACACATTTTTCTGACTTGGCGGGAGCTGCAAAAAATGGAGCCGTGAATTTTCGCGGCTCCATTTGAAAAAGATGTTACTGCACTGCTGCGGTGCGGATCAGGAAATGAACGCTGCCTGTTGCGCCCTCGGCAATGCCGGCGTAGGAGATATAGCTTTCAGCCATATCGGCAACTGCCTGCAGCCGGTCGCTGACCTCCGGCAGGTCAATGTCCAGGAAGTCAATGAGCTTCTGGGCAAGCTGCTCGTTGAGCTTCTGCAGGCCCTCGTTCAGCTCTGCCATTCCGTCGCTCAGCTCCTTTGCGCCGCTGCTTGCCTGGCTGACGCCGTCGGTGTAGTCGGCCACGCCCTGGCAGAAGGTGAATACCCCGTCAAGGGATTCCTTCAGCTGCACAAGGGACTGGTAGGCAGCGCCGTTCTCACCGTTCTCCTCCAGTGCCTGGGCTACACTCTGGGCATAGGAGCTTCCCTCCCGGTTGGAGGCGATTTTTTCGGAGATAATGCTCTTTACATTTTCGGAGGCCATCTGAGACTCCACATTCTGATCGATGAGCTCCTTTGTGCTGTCGGAATTCATCTGCTCCGTGGTATTTTCCTCAATGGTCTGCTTTACGGTGTCGCTGCTCATCTGGGCCTGGCAGTTCTGCTCAATGGTGGCTTGAACAGTGTCACTGCTCATCTGGGCTTCTACATTCGCGCTGATGGTCTGCTGGATATCGCTGCTGCTCATCTGGGCTTCCACGGCGCTTTCAATCTGGGAGGTTACTTCAGCGGAAGCCATCTTCTGCTCAACAGCCGCGGAAATCTGCTCCTCCGTCGCGGCGTCGCCGTAGGCTGCCCGGACGCCGCTCTCCACCTGTGCCCGGACGGCGGAGGTTACGCTTGCGCTGACCTGGGCACGCACGGTCTCCGTTACCTTCGCGGTTACCTGCTCCCGGACGGCGGCTTCTACCTTTGCGCGCACCTGCTTTTCCACGGCAGCGCTGACCTTCTCGGATACCTGGGTCTGGGCGGCGGCGTTGACCTGCTTTACCACCTCGTTGTACACGGCGGTATTGACGGTACTTGCGAGGGTTTCGTCTGCCTGCTCATATACATACTGCTCGATGTTCTCAAGATATTCCTTTTCCAGACGGGTAAGCTCCTCAGCGTAGTTATCCGCAGTGAGGGTGTGGACTTCAATGCCCAGCTTGGCAAAATCTGCCTGCTTTGCCGCGAGGCCTTCATTGGCGGTTTCCAGAATCGCCTCGGCGATCTGATTTGCGCCGGATACGAGGGCGTCGTTGTTGGCCACAAGCTCCGCAAGACCGTCGCTCAGGGTGACCGCTCCGTCGCTGAGCTGCTGAGAGCCGTCCAGAAGCTCGCTCATGGCGCTGCTGAGCTGCTCGCCCAGGGCTTCCGTGTCGAATGTGATGGTGGTTTCATTGTCGGATGTATTGCTGAAGAAGGAGCACAGAGCCGCGGTATAGGTGCCGTCAAAATGGAAGTCCGTTACATCCGCGCTGATGGAGGCAGTGGTGGGAATGGAGGCATCCAGATGCACCGAGACGCTGCCGTCGGTCTCTTCCTCCACACCGGAGGCGTCTTCATTGATGCGGCTTTCATACTCCGCAAGGTTCAGTGCCTCGCTCAGTCCCGGCAGGCCGTAGCACAGGGCAAGGGTGCGGTCGCCGATGTTCACAACCTTGCCGTTGGTGATCTCCAGATTGGAGAAGGTCTCATCATCCGCCAGCATGACGGTTGCCATCAGGAAGGGCAGCGGCAGGGATACGGTCTCGCCGCCGACGGTGCAGTCCTCGTAGTGGTTCGCGGTGTAGGTAATGTCAATGACCAGATGGCCGCTCTTGCCGCTGAGCTCCTCGGGGGAGACCTCCTGCCCGTCCAGAGTGTAGCGGAGGGATACGCTTACCGGCAGAGGCTCCGTGGATGTGCCTTCGTAGCGGATTTCGTCGCCGCTGGCGTCCCAGACGAGGGTTCCGTCGGTGTTTTCAAAGGTTTCGTCGCCGCCCATGTTCTCGATATCTGTCAGGCGGCTGTAGTCGGTCAGGGTGTCCTCCCCATCGGGGTTCATCAGGTGCTCACTGACGGTGATGCTTGTGGGTGTGCCGGCTGCGTCGGCAATGACATATACCATTTCTTTCTTGCTTTCCTCTGCGGATGCGCAGGGAATCAGCAGTGTCACAAGCAGAAGCGCTGCCATGGCAGCAGATAAGATTCTTTTCATAATATTTTCCTCCTTAAGCTTTTACTTTCATTCCCAGGGTGGTGTGACGAATCAGTCCGTCGCACAGCATCAGCAGTGCCGGCAGGATCAGAGTGACGCACAGCATGCTCACGATTGCGCCCCGGGCCATCAGCATGCACATGGAGCTGATAATATCAATATCCGAGTAAACGGCGACGCCGAAGGTTGCGGCGAAGAGGCCCATGCCGGAAACCAGGATGGAAGGAATGGATGTGCTCAGAGCGGTTGCAACCGCGTCATGCTTGGATTTTCCGGATACCCGCTCGGATTTATAGCGGGTGGTCATCAGGATTGCGTAGTCCACCGTTGCGCCGAGCTGGATGGTGGAGATGCAGATCGGGGCGATGAAGGGCAGGGACTGGCCGAGGTAATGGGGCAGGCCCAGGTTGATGAACACGGCCAGCTCAATGACGGCAATGAGGATAAAGGGCAGGCTCAGGCTCTTTTCCACCAGCATGATGATAACGAAGATGGCAACGATGGACACCGCGTTGACTACCTTGAAGTCGTGGTTGGTGGTCTCAATCATGTCCTTCATGCAGGGGGCCTCGCCGATGAGCATTCCGTTCGGGTCGTATTCCTTCAGAATGCTGTTCAGGGAATCAATCTGGGCGTTTACAGCGTCGCTGGCGACCTTATATTCGGAGTTGATGAGCATGAGCTCCCACCGGTCGGACTTGAGGATGGACACAATGGAGTCCGGCAGCATGTCCTCCGGAATGCTGGAGTCGATAAAGCTCTCCAGTCCCAGCACATACTTTACGCCGTCCACTTCCTCCATGTCCGAGATCATGTTCTGCTTTTCCTTGGAGGAGAGGTTCGCGTCCACCAGAACCATGTGGGTGGAGGCAATGTCGAAGGTGTCCCGCAGCTTGCTGTTGGCAACCACATATTCGATATCCTGCGGCAGGCACTCGCCCAGGTCATAATAGACCTCGTTGTTCGTCTCGGAGTATCCGTAATAGGCGGGGTAGACGAGAAGAGCGAAGAGAATCAGAAATACGGGGAAAATCTTTACCAGTTTCTCGGAGAGCTTTGTCATATCCGGGATGATGCAGCGGTGCTTTGTCTTCTGCAGGGGCTTATCCAGGATCAGGATTATGGCAGGCAGCACCGTGACGCAGGCAAGCACGCCCAGGATGACGCCCTTTGCCATGACAAGGCCCAGGTCAAGGCCCAGTGTGAAGGTCATGAAGCACAATGCCGCGAAGCCTGCCACCGTTGTGATGGAGCTGCCGATGACGCTCGTAAGGGTATCGTGAATGGCATAGGCCATTGCTTCCTTGGGGTCGGTGTAGTGGGTGCGCTGCTCATTGTAGCTGTTCCAGAGGAAGATGGAGTAGTCCATTGT
>CAVIFH010000234.1:0-3821 GCA_963641615.1 bacterium
AAACGATACTGTTTCCGAAAGTACAAATGATAAACATAATAAGAATAAGACGAAGACTAAGACGAAGACTAAGACGAAGACAAAGACAAAGAATAACTCTCCCCTCGCTGTCGCTCGGGGAGAGTACGCTCGCACAGAGAAAAGCAAAAAAGCAGAGGGGGATCAGGCGTATTGGTACAGGCCCTGTACACTGACTTCTCCGGAATTGACATGCTGTATGGTTCCGTCGGAATACCGCATGATCAGGGCACCGTCAGTCTGCACATCTGGTGCCTTCCCCTGACGGAAATTACACGGTGCAGGTGACAACAGGCAGTTTCCCGCTGCCTTAGTAGAACAGCAGGTCGGAGTAAGTGGGATAAGGCCAGTATTTCTTGGCTGTAAGTGCCTCCAGACGATCCGCACAGGCGCGTACCGCATCCATGGACGCAATAATAACGCTCCGGCAGTACTGCGCGGCCTCTTTTGCATCCTCCGGAATGGCTGCCAGCTCCTCGCTCAGCTGCTGCATGCGGTCATAGAGCTCATCCTGACTCTGAGACAGCTTCGCAATCAGGCTTTCTTCACTGCGGCAGGATGCGCCCATGGCTTTTTTTGCAGCTGCTGCGCTGCACAGATCCTTGGTGTAGGCGGATGCTGCGGGCAAAATCTGGTGCGTTGCCATATCCAGCATGGTTTTTGCCTCGATATTGACGACCTTGCGGTAGGAATCCAGATGAATGAGGTAGCGGGCCCGGAACTCCGTTTCGTTAAAAATGCCGTGGCGCACCACCAGATCAATGTTCTTGTCACTGACATAGGCAGGGAGTGCCTCTGCGGTAGAGGGATAGTTGCTCAGGCCTCTGTCAGCCGCTTCCTGCTTCCAGCTTTCGGAATATCCGTTTCCGTCGAAGATGATGCGCTGATGCTCGCTCAGAGCACGGCATACGATCTTCTGAAGGGCGTCATCGAAATTATCCGCTTTCTCAAGGGCGTCGGCGAAGCGGCCCAGCTGTTCCGCCATGATGGTGTTAAGAGCAATATTCGGTCCCGCAATGGACTGGGAGGAGCCGACCATACGGAACTCAAATTTGTTTCCGGTGAAGGCGAGAGGGCTCGTCCGGTTGCGGTCGGTGGTATCTTGAGGAATGGAGGGGATGCAGTCTACGCCAATGCGCAGGACGCTCTTCCCGGGCTCCTGATAGTTTGTGCCGCGGATGATGGACTGTACGACTGCGTTCAGCTCATCCCCGAGGAAGACGGAAACAATCGCCGGAGGCGCTTCATTCGCCCCCAGACGGTGATCGTTGCCGGCATAGGCCACCGTGCACCGCAGGAAATCCTGATATTCATCCACACCCTGAATAAACGCCGCCAGGAACACAAGGAACTGTGCGTTTTGCCGGGGAGTTTTCCCGGGGCTGAAGAGATTCTTCCCGGTGTCCGTCGAAAGGGACCAGTTGTTGTGTTTGCCGGAACCATTTACGCCTGCAAAGGGTTTTTCGTGAAGCAGGCACACAAGATTGTGCTTGGCGGCGCATTTTTTCATGATTTCCATGATCAGCTGGTTGCTGTCGCAGGCGCTGTTGGCGTCTGTGTAAATGGGGGCAAGCTCATGCTGGCAGGGAGCACCCTCGTTGTGCTTCGTCTTTGAGAGGATACCCAGCCGCCACAGCTGCTCGTCCAGATCCTTCATGAAGGAGGACACCCGTGTGCGGATGGTTCCGAAATAGTGGTCATCCAGCTCCTGACCCTTTGGCGGCTGGGCGCCGAACAAGGTTCTGCCGGTGATGCGCAGATCCTCTCTTTGGGCGTAAAGATCCTTCGGCAGAAGGAAGTATTCCTGCTCCGCGCCGACGCAGGTGATGATGCGCTTTGTCTCTGTGTCGCCGAACAGACGCAGAATGCGCACAGCCTCCCGGGATACCTCCTCAATGGAGCGCAGGAGCGGCGTCTTCTTGTCCAGCGCATCCCCGTTGTAGGAGAAGAAGCATGTCGGGATATACAGACTGCCGTCCTTCACAAAGGCGCAGGAGCGGGGGTCCCATGCGGTATATCCTCTTGCCTCGAATGTAGCCCGCAGGCCGCCGGAGGGAAAGCTGGATGCGTCCGGTTCGCCCCGCACAAGCTCCTTCCCGGAGAACTCCATAATGACTCTGCCGTCGCCGGTAGGGGAGATGAAGGAGTCATGCTTCTCAGCGGTGATGCCGGTCATGGGCTGGAACCAGTGCGTGTAGTGTGTGGCACCCTTTTCGGTTGCCCAATCCTTCATGGCCTCGGCAATGGCGTTTGCTGTATCCAGACTGAGCTCTGTGCCGGTGTCAATGCAGCTGCGCCACGCATTGTAGACAGGGGCGCTGAGCCGCTGCTTCATGGTTGCCTCGTTGAAAACATCACTGCCGAAAATTTCCGGGACATTCAATACCGCACTCATAAATTCCCTATGCTCCTCTTCCAAATTTAGGGCAGCGCCGCACGGAAATCCGGTGAACGCAAAGACAATTTGCGCAGCGCTGCTTTGATACTCATTCACTGATTTTATGCCACAACTGCATAAATTACAAGAAATAAATTCGTGAAAAAATTGATTTCCGTATTTCGCATTTTTGGGTGATTAAACAAAACAGCGGCAGGGAACATTCGCACAGCCTGCTGTTTCTGCCGACGAATATACCCTGCCATTCTAAAATTATTGCTGATTGTTTTTCCCTTTTGCCGCTGCGTTTGTGTCCGTGTCGTTGCGGAATACCACAAATTTATCGTACAGGTATTCCGTCACAAAATTCAGCAGCATGCTCAGCCCCGCTACCAGATATTCGTTCCAGCCGATTCCTGCCAGGGCATCGCCGCCGATGGTGCTCAGGGGCGTAAACACCGCGTAAAAGGCGGCCACAAGGGCCATTGCCTTCGGCACATTCCCTGCCGACTGGAAGGTATAGCGGCGGTTGAATGTGAAATTCCACACAACCGACAGCACCAGCGAGATGAGATAGCAGGGCCAATAGGGCAGCTTGACCAGTTCATTCAGCAGGGTGAAGGATACTGCCTGAATGATTCCTGCGCTGATGGAAAAAAGTGTAAACTTGATTGCGCGAAGGGTTTCCTTGTTCATGATTTTCTCCTTTCCTGTTTCACGCGGGGAAGAATATCCTGCCGAATCACGGCGCTCAGCTGCTCTAAATCTTCCTGCTCCGTCAGCCTGCTCAGACTGACCCGGAATGTGCAGTCGATTACCTCGGGGTCAATCCCCATGGCGGTGAGCACATGACTGCGGTGCCCCTTGGCACAGGCGCTTCCGGCGGAGACACAGATGCCGTGATCCTGTAAAATGTTGATGGAATTCTGAGTCGGAACCCCCGGAACGGATACCGAAAGAATGTGGGGTGCCTCATGGGCACCATTGATGACGACTCCCGGTATTCCGGAGAGGGATTCTGCGAGCCGGGCCAGAAGAGCACTTTCTTTTTCGTGATCTTCCCGGAAGGATGCTGCGCCCGCCTGGGCTGCCGCGGCAAAGGCAAAAATGGCGGGGGTTCCCTCTGTGCCGCTGCGATAGCCCCCTTCCTGCCCGCCCCCCAGCAGCAGCGCGGGGAAGGACTTCAGCCTTGGGGAAATATACAGAGCGCCCGCTCCCTTTGGCCCGTGAATCTTGTGGGAGGATACGCTGATCAGATCTGCCCCCAGGGTTTTCGCCTGGAAGGGAACCTTCAGGAATCCCTGCACCGCATCCGTGTGGAAAATCGCTTCCGGGCAGAGCCTGTGGGTCAGCTTTGCTATCTGAGAAATGGGCATTACGGAGCCCACCTCATTGTTTACCATCATGACGGAGACGAGGATGGTAT
>CAVIFH010000235.1:0-3797 GCA_963641615.1 bacterium
AACTTTGTCTTGAGACAAAATCTCTCTGTGAATGCTCTTGCCTCATTATGCGGTATTGCCCTAAAATGATATAACGTTTTCGCCACATAAAAAATTCATAAAATCGCATGAAAAACAATAAAAGCGAATTATTTCGTTCAGAAAAATATGGAAAATACGGAAATGAAAATCACGGGCTGACCGAATACACAAAAATTATTTTGAAGCAAAAAAGAAATTGACATATTTATGAACAAAACATATAATTATCAGCGAAAGAAAACGTTTAATATCCAGCCAGCAATTACAGCTTTCAAAAGAGGCGATGCAGAGTGGTTACCTTGAAAATGATTGCGCAGCGCTGCGATTTGAGCATCGCGGCCGTGTCCAAGGCGCTGAATTACCAGCCGGGCATCAGCCCGGACAAGGCAAAGTGGGTTCGGGAAATGGCCCATGAAATGGGCTACCATCCCAATGCCGCTGCCCAGACCATGCGGACGAGCCGTAGCATGAATATTGGCTTCGTTTTCCAGAATGAACTGGCCCATGAGTTCTTTTCACAGGTTCTGGAATCCGCGAGAGATTACATCGAAAAAAAAGGCTATGACATAACCTTCCTCAGCAGTCAGGGCGGCTCTGATATGAGCTATCTGGACCATGCGATGCGCCGGTCCTGCGATGGGATCATCATCGCCCAAGGGCTTTACGACAAAGAGGAGATCAGAAAGCTGGCGGAAAGCGAAATCCCATGCGTCTCCATTGACCAGATATTTAACGGCAGAACCGCAGTCGTCAGCGACAATGCCCAGAGCATGCAGAAAATCGTGGAGTATCTGTATGGCCTCGGTCACCGCCGAATCGCCATGATTCACGGTGAGCGCGGGGAGGTAACCCAAATGCGGCTGGCAGGCTTCTATCAAGCCTGCAGGGAGCTTCGGATAGAGCTCCCGCCGGAGTATGTGGTGGAAGCAAAGTTTCAGGAGCCAAGAGATTCCGGGCAGGCAACACGGCGGCTTCTGGCGCTGAAGGAGCGTCCAAGCTGCATCCTTTACCCAGATGATATTTCCTACCTGGGAGGGCTGACCGAGATCGAACATCAGGGGCTGTCCATTCCGAATGACATCAGCTGCTTTGGCTATGACGGCATTCGTTTGGCCAGCCTGCTGCGCCCAACGCTGGCAACCTACCGTCAGGATGCGGAGGAAATGGGACTGCAGTCGGCAAAGGAACTGCTCAGTGCCATTGAAAATCCCAGATACTATATTCCCCGGGTCATCACCGTGAATGGGCATGTTCAGCCCGGCGGTACGGTGAAGGACCTGAATCAATCCAGTCAACTTTAAGCGGGGGAGACCGCAGATTTATTGCCGGTATCCCCTGCGGAGGCAGTGCCGTATCATTCCTTGCCCCTGCTAGACGCAAGGAATGGCGGCGCTGCGCCAAAAGCGAAAATCAAGGAGGGAGGCAGCGTCGGAGCCGGTTCAGAGCGGAAGCTTTGAATCGGGAAAAATTTTCGCCAATAGAGAAAACGTTTAATCTCTGAAAAACAAACCATAGAAAAAACAAAATAAAGGAAACGGAGGAATGCTTATGTCGAACATCGTGAAAACACCGCAGGCGAGACGCCGGAGCAATGCGCTGTATATTCTTCACCGCATTGCGATTCTGGCTGCTGTCGCCGCAGTGTTCTACCCCTATCTCAATCCCGGACGGATTACAACCGCAATCAATCGCAATGTATCCCTTTTCACCGCGAGCATCTCCTATTCCGCCATTGTCAGCAATCTGGAGCGGGCACTTCTCAGAGGCTGGGTGGAGAAGACCACCTTTATACTGGTGATGGCGGCAAGCATCGTCCTTGTGATCGGGATTATAGCCTGCTGTGTGGGCGGCTGTATGAGCGTCGGCAACCGCCGGATGCGTCGGACGGGGCTGTATTTCCCATTGGTTGGCAGCATTGTTATGGCAGTCGGCTTGGGAATGATGTACACTGCATATTCCCATATTGTGGCAGCAGATAATCAGCGCGTCCCCGCACATTTCCCGGCAGGTTTCCTCTTTTATACGGTGGTTACGGCGATCATTCTGCTCAGCTCTGCTGTGCTGCTGGCGCGTGACCGCAAAAGCATTGCGCCGCTGGAGGAAAAAATGGGGATGCAGGAAAAGTATCACCTGTTTCTGCTGTTCCTTCCGGTGCTGGCGCTGGCCTTTGTATTCTCCTATCTGCCCCTGTGGGGCTGGCGCTATGCCTTCTTTGACTATACCGCCGGCGGCGAACTGACCATGGATAACTTTGTCGGCTTCAAGTGGTTTACGATTCTGTTCCAGAATGAGGCAACCCGCGCTGACTTCTTCCGGGTGCTGAAAAACACACTTGGATTGAGCGCCATAGGGATTCTTACAAGCTGGCTCCCAATGGCCTTCGCTATTTTCCTTACTCAGGCAGAGAGCAAAAAATTCCGGCGCGTGGTCCAGAACTTTACAACGATCCCCAATTTCCTCGGCTGGGTCATTATTTACGCAGTTGCTTTGGCAATTTTCTCGACCGATGGATTTATCAACAATTTCCTGAATAACATCCTCGGCATTTCATCAGACACGAATTACCTGATGAACGGCAGTCATATGTGGATTAAGATGTGGCTGTGGGGCACATGGAAGGGCTTGGGCTGGAGCGCAATTGTCTATATCTCCTCCATCACCGGCATTGATCCGACGCTCTATGAAGCTGCCGAAATGGATGGCGCAGGACGCTTTGCCAAAATGTGGAATGTTACAGTGCCGCAGCTGATGCCTACCTTCTTCGTGCTGCTGCTCATGAGCATCGCCAACATTCTCTCCAACGGCATGGAGCAGTATCTGGTATTCTCCAACCCGATCAATTCGGCAAGCATTGAGGTTCTGGATCTGTATGTTTATAATCTGGGTATCGGCAACGGGCAGATTCCGATGTCTACGGCCATCGGAATGTTCAAATCCATTATCAGTGTGATTTTGCTCTTCGGCGCGAACACCTTCTCAAAGAAGTTCCGCGGCGAGAGCATCCTGTAGGGAGGTGTGACCATGGCTAAGAAAACAAGCGGTATTGTTCGCTATCGGCAGACAACGGGAGATGTAATCTTCAAGGTGGTCAACTATACCGTGTTTACCATTTTTACCCTGATCTGCATTTTCCCGTTCTACTATCTGTTTATCAATACCATTTCTGATAATGACCTTGTGGGAAAGAATATGATTACCCTGATTCCCCATGGCATTCATTTCTCAAACTATATTGCCCTGAAGGATGTCAACGATTTTGGCAATGCGGTGCTTGTCACTGTTTCCAGAACGATTTTAGGCACTGCGCTGATGGTGATTACATCTGCCTTTGCCGGATACCTTTCTTCCAAGCGGAAGATGTGGAAACGAAGCCTCTGGTATCGGGCATTGGTGATTACCATGTACTTTAATGCCGGAATGGTGCCCTGGTATTTGAATATGCTGGGACTGGGCCTGACCGATAACTACTGGGGCTATATCATTCCCGGTATGGTGCAGCCGTACAATATCATTCTGGTGAAAACCTACATTGAGTCCATCCCCGCGTCTCTGGAGGAAAGCGCAACCATTGACGGTGCCAGTGCCGTAAAGACATTTACCAGAATTATCCTGCCGCTGTCAAAGCCCATTCTTGCGACCATTGCCGTATTCGGCGCGGTCGGCAACTGGAATTCCCTGCAGGATTCCCTGATTCTGATGTCCAACAGTCCGCAGCTGTATACCATGCAGCATCGCCTGTGGATTTACCTGAACAGCTCCTCCAATTTGGCGGCAGC
>CAVIFH010000236.1:0-3786 GCA_963641615.1 bacterium
TTGGGGCAAAAGATCCGGTGAAGGCCGCAGACGAATTGTGCGGTATTGCCTTAGCACTACGGTAAAAGCAGAGCTGAAACAGTCCGCTGATAACCCAAAGCGCCGACAGCGAAACATAAAGAAGCAGCTTCAGGCCATTGGGATCGGCACAAAATCGCAGCAAGCGCTTGCCGCACAGCGTGAAGAATCGAAAATCGAGCACAAGAAAGCCGGCAAGGAACAACGTGAGCTTGAGCAGCAGCGGAAATTCGACTTGAAGCAAAATAAGCGGAAAGAGAAACATCGAGGTCATTAGAATCGGGTAGGAGGTCACCCATTAGTTGAGTGACCTCCTACCCGATTCGAGAAAAAATACAGACGGTCAAAACAAGCCAGGTTACTTTGTCAGCAGAAATACGCGGTTATATTGTTCGTGCTCTTTGTAATAGATATCGTACTGCCGAAAGACGGTAAAATAGCGTTCAAAAAAAGCTCGCCACTGCTCGGTAGTATTATTCCAGAGAAGCAGGCCATCGTCCAGCATATTGTCTTCCAGAACGGTTATTTGGTTTTCTGCAATATCCGATTCAGTGAGATACGGGTTGAGCTTTACAAGCACTTTCCCGTTTTCGTTAAGAATCCTGTTGACCTCTTTAATCAATGTCTCCGCGTCTGACGGGTATAGATTATCGACTATGTTGGATAATACTGCAGCACCCACAGACCCGTCGGCCACACTCGAAAGTTCGTCGATCCCGCCGCATATAAAGCGGAATGTACCTTGATTCAAGTGCGCGCAGCGAAGTTTTGCGGTTTGAATTGCCGTATCAGACAAATCAATCCCTATATGATTCTTTGTGCCGTAAAAGGAGCAAAGAATCAGAACCGTACCATTTCCGCATCCGAAATCCAGAACCGTATCCACACCGCTGCACAGCCAGCTCAGGCCCCGGTCAAATGCGTCGTTTCCGCTGCTGCCGCTCGCAGGCACAGTACAGTTTGCATCTTGAAAGACACTGTTCCAAAATGCGGCTATATCATCATACTTGCTCATCTGCTGCCTCCGCTGCAAAAATTGATCCGCTCATCCATGTTGGACCGATCCTCATTGTAATTAAAAGTCCGCTGAATATCAAGTATGCAGCATAATAAACATAGCCTCTCCTCTTCAGCTGCAAACTATGAAAGCATTTTAGATTTAGGCGGATTTGATCAGGCTCTGTTCAAAGCAGATCCCCATGATCGATGCAGGTCTCGCAGACTTCATCAAGTGCTGTAATCCCGAAAATCGTCACAACCGCACGGAAACATGGTCACCGGAAAACCCGGACGGCCGCTTCCTCCGTTATGTTGTGAAGGATATCCGTCGAGCACGACAAAACAAGCCTCGACCTTTTCCGGATCAAGGATAAGTTCCTGATGAAAAAGAGATTTTTTTCTGACCACATCTTCACCTTCCCGACACAACCTGCCGTTCTTTCCGGCGAATAACGGTAAAAGCAATGATGCAGATCACAACAGACAGCAGCGAGCCTGTCGCCGTTGCCAAACCCATCGGGAAAAGCGTTGACGGAAACAGCTGCGAAGCCAGATAGACGCCGGGGATGCGCACCAGTACGATGGCAAGAATGTTATGCAGAAACGACAGTCCGGATTTTCCGCAGGCGCAGAAGTAGCCGCTGAAGCTGAAATGGATACCCGCAAAAATACAGTCAAAAATATAGCCTCGAAGATATTGACCGCCGAAGCGAACAACCTGTGCACCATCTGCTGTGGTTTGGTCTGTGAACATGGCCACGACAGACTCTGCCGTGAACTGAATGGTAATCGAAGCAAGAATGCCAAAGCCTGCGGCAAGCATGACTGCATATCGCAGCGTCTGTATAGCCCGCTCCGATTTGCCTGCACCAATATTCTGTGCGCCCAGCGCCGAAACTGTGGAGAGCATCGAAGATGGGACCAGAAACAGGAAGCTTATTACCTTCTCTACAATACCGACTGCCGCGGCATCGTTCAAGCCTCTCTGATTGGCAATAACCGTAATGACAATAAACGCAATTTGAATCAGGCCATCCTGAAAAGCGATGGGGACACCGATTTCCAAAATATTGCCCATCACCGGGCGAAGTGGCCTAAAGTCATCTTTTTTCAGCACAATACTCTTTCTTTTCAGAATTACGCTTAAGGCAACAGCTACGCTGATGGCCTGGGATAACGTTGTGCCCAGTGCGGCTCCGGCAGGGCCGAGGCAGAAAACGCCCATAAACAAATAGTCGAGGCCGATGTTGGCGGCACAGGCAACGGCGATAAAGTACATTGGACTTTTGCTGTCGCCCATTCCGCGGAAAATGGAGCTGATAATGTTATATGCTGTGATAAAGGGAATACCGATAAAGCAGATGGTCAGGTATGCCGCCGTACCATCCGCGGCTTCTGTCGGAGTGGACATGGCAGAAATGATGGGATGTACCAGCGCAAGCAAAATTGCCATCAAAGCGATAGACACCGCCATAAAGAGCGTCACGGTATTGCCCACATCTTTTGCGGCCTGCCTATGATCGCCGGCACCAATGGCCCGCCCGATGCTGACGGTCGTTCCCATTGCAAGCCCAACGATCATCACCGTGAGCATATGCATGACCTGCGAACCGATGGAAACGGCAGTCGTGCTGGCAACACCTTCGAACTGACCGATAATGAACAGGTCGGCCATTCCGTAGAGTGTCTGCAAGAAATACGAGAGTAAATATGGCAGCGAGAATAGAATGACATTTTTGAATACACTGCCGGTGGTTAAGTTCTTTTCCATTGTATTTGTTCCTTTTTTGCTTTTTTACTGCTCTGGAAAAAGTGATAGATCGCCTATGCGGTGCCATTTGCAATTTGTCAAATGCAACTGTCCAAAGCATCACTGCTCGTGATTAGATTATTAATGTGTTTAATAATTTTTAGCATTAGATATAAAATAAAAGCGGCTATTCCATCAAAATAGCCGTTCTTACGCTGGCGGAGAGGATGGGATTCGAACCCATGGTGCGTTGCCGCATCACCAGTTTTCAAGACTGGCTCCTTAAACCACTCGGACACCTCTCCAGATTCCTGTGAATCATACCATTTCCGCGCGGTAAAGTCAAGCTTGAGTTTCCAAGGCAGGACGATTGCTATATGGCCTGATTCACTTATGTCCAAAAGAGGCAAGAAAAACGTATGGTGTTTTTTTATTGGCATTTCTGCCGAACCAGCATCGTTTCACAGACCCGGTCTGCAATCAAGTCTCGGTCGCGGGCCGGATAGTATTCCAGCATTGACTTTACCATCCGCGCAAGCTGATTTACGGAAAAAACAGGGATTTTCAGATGCCTGCCGTACAGATTTTCCATAGTGTGAATCTGCCGGTTGAAGGTGGTCTTAAATGGGCGGGCCTTTGCCTGAGAGATCAGGGATTTGGGGATGATTTCAAAGGGATTATACATGACATTGGAGAGAAGCCCCGCGCCCTGGTCGAAGATCGGGCAATAGTCAAAACTGCCGCCTCTGGAGATCACCGCAATGTTGTTCAGATGCCGGTCACCGTTGAGAACAAGGCCGTCAATTTCAAACAGCAGCGTGAGATACTGCGGGAATCCGGAAAGGCCGGTGATATTTGCGGTTTCCTCAGCCAGATAGGTCATTCTCTTTTTATCACTGGTGATTCGGCTCAACGTCTCAGAGAGCGGCTTTCCCGTATACTGCCGAAACAGATGCGCAAGGGTAATAAGGGACTCCCCTGCTTTCAAAAAATTCTGACTGCTGCACCCGGTCCGCTCC
>CAVIFH010000237.1:0-3759 GCA_963641615.1 bacterium
AAGTACAATGTGCGCTATATTGCCATCAATGACCATTTTGATACCATTGACCCCAACAGTACCGACAGCGACATTGCAGGCATCAAGAACCGGTTCAACGAGTTTTTCGTCAAAGACACCAGCCGCAAAATCCGTGCTGTCAATAAGGCAAAGGGCGAGCGCGGCGTTCCTCTGACCGTCAATGTTCCGTTCGGATACCGTAAAGACCCGGAGGACAAGACAAAGTGGGTCGTGGATGAAGCGGCGGCACTGGTAGTCAGGCAAATTTTCAAGCTGTGCATGGAAGGGCGAGGCCCGATGCAGATTGCAAAGCTCTTGCAGGAGAAAAAGGTACTTAACCCCACCGCCTACAAGAAGCGCGAGGGCATCAAGACGCCCAGCCCGGAAACCGCTGATCCGTACCATTGGAACACCAACATGGTCGTTCACATTCTGGAACGGCGGGAATACACGGGATGCACCGTCAATTTCAAGACCTACACCAATTCCATCTGGGACAAGAAGCAGAGAGAAACGCCTATTGAAAAACAGGCGGTTTTCTACAACACCCACCCGGCGATCATTGAGCAGGAGGTCTTTGACAAGGTGCAGGAAATCCGCCAGCAGCGGCACCGCAGGACAAAGACGGGCAAGAGCAGTCTGTTTTCCGGCATGGTCTATTGCGCTGATTGTGGAGCAAAAATGCGCTACTGCACCACCAACTACTTTGAAAAGCGACAGGATCATTTTGTGTGCGCCAACTACCGCAGCAATACGGGAAGCTGTTCGGCACACTTTATCCGTGCGGTTGTTCTGGAAGAATTGGTCTGGATGCACATGAGAACTGTCATTTCCTATGTCAGTCGGTATGAGGATCATTTCCGTGCCGTCATGGAGCAGAAGCTCCGGCTGTCCAGCGAAGCCGCGATCCGCGGACACAAGAAGCGGCTGGCACAGGCTGAAAAGCGGCTGGGAGAGCTTGACCGTTTGTTTATCCGCATTTATGCGGACAATGTGGCGGGGCGCATCACAGATGAAAAGTTTTCTATGATGAGCAAGACCTATGAGGACGAACAGGCACAGCTTAAAGAGGAAATCCAGACTTTGCAGCAGGAAATCGAAGTACAGGAACGACAGATTGAAAACTTGGAGCAGTTTATCCAGCGGGTACGCAAATATGAGGACTTGGATGAGCTTACCCCCTATGCGCTGCGGGAGCTTGTCAAGGCGATCTACATTGAAGCACCGGACAAGTCCAGCGGCAAGCGGCATCAGGGCATCCGCATTTCCTATGACCTTGTGGGCTTTATCCCCGTGGAAGAATTGCTGAAACAGGAAACGGCGTGACCGAAGCCACGCCGTTCCTGAGAAAATATGATATTACTTTCTTATGACCCCCGACCCTCAGCGGGAGGGATCTTTGTTTTATCAACCTGAACGGGTGGATTACACCAATTCGATCACTGCCATCTCAGCAGCGTCGCCGCGGCGTTCGCCGGTACGGGTTACTCTGGTATAGCCGCCCTTACGGTCAGCATACTTGGGAGCAATTTCCTTAAACAGCTTGTGAGCCACAGCCTCTTTGGTGATAAAGGACAAAGCCTTGCGGTAAGCAGCCAGATCACCCTTCTTGCCAAGGGTAATCATCTTTTCAACAACAGGCTGTACTTCCTTGGCACGATAGAAGGTGGTTTCCATCTTGCCATTTTCAAGCAGGTCGGTAACCTGCTGACGCAGCAGGGCCTTTCTCTGAGCGCTGGTCATTCCCAGCTTACGAGTGCCAAACATGAACGTTTCCTCCTTCTTAAAGGGTTAGTTGTTGCTGCCAGGATTATTTTCTTCGCTGGCCAGGGACAGGCCCATCATCTCCAGCTTCTTCTGAACCTCATCAAGAGACTTCTTGCCCATATTGCGCACACGCATCATATCCTCGCCGGTCTTGTTGATCAAGTCGGCAACGGTGTTGATATTGGCACGCTTCAGGCAATTGAAGCTGCGGACGGACAAATCCAATTCATCAATGGTCATAGACAGCTTTGCATCCGGGCGCTCCGGTGCCTTCTCCACAACAGTGGAGCTGGTTGTTACGGCATCAGACAGATTCGTAAACACCGTCAGATGGTCGCTCAGGATCTTTGCTCCCAGAGACACAGCATCCCGGGAGGAAATCGTACCGTCTGTCCAGACCTCGAGTGTCAGCTTGTCGTAATCGGTCTTATCGCCGACACGAGTAGGCTCCACCGCATAATTCACCTTGGTTACAGGAGAATAGATGGAGTCCACGGGGATCACGCCGATCACGGTCTGAGGCGTCTTATTCCGGTCTGCGGAAACATAGCCTCTTCCCTGAGACAGGGTAATCTCCATATTGAATGTAGCATCCTCACCCAGTGTGCAGATGTGCAGTTCAGGGTTCAGAATTTCAACCTCGGCATCTGCCTTGATGTCGCCGGCAGTCACCTCGCATGGACCGACGGCATCAATGTGCACCGTTTTCGGCTCGGAGCAGTGCAGCTTCGGCGTGATACGCTTCACGTTCAGCACAATTTCCGTAACGTCCTCGGTCACCCCGGGGATGGTGGAAAACTCATGCTGCACGCCCTGTATCTTTATGGCGGTAGCCGCAAAGCCCGGAAGGCTCGACAGCAAGATCCTGCGCAGAGAGTTTCCGAGAGTCATGCCGTAGCCGCGTTCCAACGGCTCTACAACATACTTTCCGTAAGAAACATTCTCTGCGGAATCAAAGCAGCTGATGCGGGGCTTTTCAATTTCTACCATGAATCAAAACCCTCCTTAATAGAGTGGGGAGACATGCTCCCCACAAAGCAAATACGCGTACAGACAGGGGGGAAAGATTATTACTTTGAGTACAACTCGACGATGAGGTGCACAGCGATATCAAAGTCAATATCGGCCTTTGTGGGCTTCGCAATAACCTTGCCCTGGAGGGTGTTTTTATCACGATCCAGCCACTTGGGAGCAGCAACAAATGCATCGTCTTCCTTCAGCTTCTTGAAGAAGTTGTTGGAAACGCTCTTCTCACACACGGCAACCACATCGCCAACCTTCACCAGATAGCTGGGAATGTTTACGCGATTGCCATTGACGGTAAAGTGGCCATGGTTCACCAGCTGGCGAGCCTGACGGCGGGAATTGGCAAAGCCGAGACGATAAACGACATTGTCAAGTCTGCGCTCAACAAACGTCAGGAGCTCTTCTCCGGTGTTGCCTTCCATGCGGGAAGCCTTCTCATAGTAATTATGGAACTGCTTCTCCTGAATGCCGTATACAAACTTTACCTTCTGCTTTTCGGTCAGCTGAGTTGCATACTCAGACTTCTTTGCTCTTCTCTGTCCGCCGGGATTCTTGTTGGAAGTCTTAGAATAACCCATTGCGGCAGGAGAAACGCCGAGCGTTCTGCAACGCTTCAGCACGGGCTGCATATTCTTAGCCATAACGTATAATTCCTCCTATAGCGTAATCAGACACGACGTCTCTTGGGAGGACGGCAGCCATTGTGGGCAATGGGGGTGACGTCCTTAATCATAACGACTTCCAGTCCGGCAGTCTGCAAAGCGCGGATGGCAGCTTCACGTCCCTGACCGGGTCCCTTTACATAGACCTCAACGGTCTTCAGGCCATATTCCATCGCAGCCTTTGCTGCAGTCTCAGCAGCAGTCTGAGCAGCATAGGGGGTGGACTTACGGGAGCCACGGAAGCCCAGTCCGCCGGAGGATGCCCAGGAAAGAGCATTGCCTTCCAGATCGGTAATGGTAACCA
>CAVIFH010000238.1:0-3715 GCA_963641615.1 bacterium
GAGCAGAGCATGGCCACGCTGGAGCATATTAAGGAGGTTTCCTCCACCTCAAGCGAAAACTACAGCGTCGTGATGCTGGAATTTGAAGACTCCGTAAACATGGATACCATTGGCGTCGATATCCAGCAGAAGCTCTCCGCTCTGTCTTCCGATTGGGCAGATACCGTCGGGTCACCATACGTATTGAAAATCAATCCGTCCATCCTCCCTGTGGAGGTCGCGGCTGTGACAATGGACGGAAAGGATACTGCCGAGCTGTCGGATTTCTTAACCGAGACGCTGATGCCGAAGCTGGAAGGAATTGCAGGCATCGCCCAGGTCACCGCCACCGGCGCGGTGGAGCAGGAGCTGCATGTCATCCTGGATCAGGAAAAAATCGACCGCGTCAACCTGAAAATTGCAAACGCCATCAATGGCCAGGTGGATGACGCCGCAAACGAGCTTCTGGACCAGCGGGATGCTCTGACCGATGCGCAGGGCCAGCTGAGCACCGCGCGCAAGCAGCTGGACAGCAGCAAGTCATCCCTCTCCTCCTCTACTGCCTCTGCTGAGGCAGAGCTGAGTCAGAACCAGGCGGACCTGATTGCCGCCAAAGCAGAGCTTCAAAGTCAGGTTACACAGCTGACCACGAACAAGGCGCAGATTGAATCCGTTCTGACCATTTTAAAGGCAGTGCGCGATGCTTTAAGCAGCGCACTGGAGCAAATGAATCCCCTGCAAATTGAGCTCAACGAGCTCTATTCCCTGCGCGACCGCGCAAACGCTCTGCAGGCGCGCGAAGATGCCTTTCAGGCGCAGCTGCAGGCAATCTATGATAATACCGAGCTCAGTGATGAGGAAAAGCAGGCCGCCGCAGATGCCCTGTATGCCGGCGATGAATACGCAGCTATCACTTCCGAGCGCACCGCGCTGAATGAAGAACTGGCGCTGCGTGGCATGGAAAGCACTGCGGATATTGACACCCGTATTTCCGAACTGGAGACGCAGATTGCGGAAATTAACGAGAAAATTGAGTCCTTCAAGCAGCAGCTTTCCGATCTCGGCATTGAGCCGGATCTTTTGAGCGCCACCATAGAGGAACTGGAAAATGACGCAGCCGCGCTGCAGGAATCCATCGATTATCTGCAGCTGGATGTGCTGCCTCAGTTGGAAAGCGGCATGCTGCAGCTGAAGGATGCCACGCGGATCCTCAGCCAGCAGAAAACCTCCGGCATGCTGGAAATCAGCAGTGCCATGGCCGACCTTGCCGCGAACTCCTCTCAGCTGGAGAGCGCACTGACCCAGATGGACTCCGGAATTGCCTCCCTCGAATCAAGCCGGCAAAGCGCTCTGGATAAAGCCGACCTCAACACGATCCTCACCATGGATGTGGTATCTCAGCTTCTTGCGGCACAGAACTTCTATATGCCCGCAGGCTATGTCCCCCAGGACGGCATCAACTATATGGTATCCGTCGGGGAGGAAATCAGCGATCTTGATACGCTGCAAAATCTGGTAATCTTCGACCCGGGGATTGACGGAATTGATCCCATTCGGCTTCAGGATGCTGCGGAGGTATTTGTTTCCGACAACCGCAGCGAACTCTATACCCGTCTGAACGGCCAGGAGGGCATCTTCCTCAGCTTTGAAAAGCAGAGCAACTACTCGACCGCAGAAGCGACAGAAAATATTGCCTCCCGTTTCCGCGATCTGGAAAAAGAATACCCCGGTCTGGAATTTGTGGCGCTCATGGACCAGGGAGACTACATTCACCTGATCATCAACAGCATTCTGAAGAGCCTGATGCTCGGCGCGGTCTTCGCAATTATCGTTCTGTTTCTGTTCCTGCGCGACATTCGCCCGACCTTTATTACCCTGTGCTCCATTCCCATCAGTGTCATTTTTGCAATCGTGCTGATGTACTTTTCCGGTGTAACCATCAACATGATTTCCCTGGGGGGACTTGCAGTCGCCGTCGGAATGCTGGTGGATAACTCCATCGTCGTTATTGAAAATATTTTCCGTCTGCGCGCGAAGGGAGTCAGCGCGGCAAAAGCTGCAGTAACCGGAGCCGTCCAGGTTGCGGGGGCCGTCACTGCCTCCACATTGACCACCATATGCGTATTCCTGCCCATCGTGTTCGTAGAGGGCATCACGCGCCAGCTGTTTACAGATCTGGCACTTACAATGACCTATTCTCTGCTGGCCTCGCTGATTGTTTCCCTGACTCTCGTCCCTGCCATGGCATCCGGCATGCTGCGCAGCCGAAAGGCCGCAGTCAGGTCAGAGTCCCGCAATCTGCTTCTGAACGGGTACGGAAAAGCCGTTGGCTTCGCGCTGAATCACAAGGTACCGGTGCTTCTGGCGGCCGTCGCCGCATTGGCAGTATCCGGATATTTTACCGTTGTCCGCGGATTCATCTTCATGCCGGATATGGATATGCCCAGTCTGACGCTGACAATTGAAATGCCGGACGGATGCACAATGGAAGAGGCTGTCAATATCTCCGACCAGGTCCTGGAGCGGGTAAACGCCCTGGACGGAATTGAAACTATCGGTGCCATGATGTCCTCCGGGAGCTCCTCTGTTCTGAATCTCAGCAGCAGCTCCGGCGGAACGTACGACGTAACTGCCTATGTCACGCTCTCTGACGACACCGCCTCCGGCACTGAAATGGGGCAGCGGATCATCACGGAGTGTGAGGATCTGACCTGCGAAATTACCGCATCCTCCTCCATGATGGATCTGAGTCTCCTCACCGGGAGCGGAATCACGCTGGAGCTGTATGGTCAGGATCTTGACGCGCTTCAGTCCGCGGCGAAAGCCGCATCCGATGCACTCTGGGAAATCGAAGGCGTCGTAAATGTTTCCGACGGGTTGGAGGACACCACCCCCGCGGTACATATTCTGGTTGACCGGGATAAGGCCATGTCTCAGGGGCTGACCGTAGCACAGGTTTATTCTGAAATTGCCTCCGCCCTTTCCGGCACACAGCAGGCCGGTACAGTCACGCTGGACGGCTCCACACTCACCATCATAGTGGAACGTCCGGAGGAAAGTAGCCTGAATCTGGACAATCTGAAGACCTATTCCTTTGAAGCATCCGGCTGGAACGGAGAAACAAATACCGTGAGGCTGTCGGATATTGCCTCCTTCGAAGAAACAAAAAGCCTCTCCTCCATCAGCCGGAAAAATCAAAAGCGCTGCATCACCGTCAGTGCCGAAATCGGTGATGATTATAATGTCACGCTGCTGACGGCCGAAGCAGAAAAGGCCATGCAGGCTGTCAACCTTGACGACAGCATCAGCTATTCCTTCACCGGTGAAAACGAAAGCATCCGGGAAGCGGTGCAGCAGCTTTTATGGATGCTGCTGCTTGGCATCCTTCTGGTATACTTTGTGATGGTGGCGCAGTTCCAAAGCCTTAAATTTCCCTTCATCGTCATGTTTACAATTCCCCTTGCATTTACCGGCGGATTTATCGCGCTTTTAATCGGAGGCATGGAGCTGAGTGTCATTTCCCTGATTGGGTTCATCATGCTCACCGGTATTATTGTCAATAACGGCATTGTGCTGGTGGACTGCATCAATCAGCTTCGCGGGGATGGAATGGATCGCCGCACAGCCATTATTGAGGCAGGGAAAGTACGCATCCGCCCCATCCTGATGACCACCATTACCACCGTCCTGGGGCTCATCGACATGGTATTGAGCAACGCCGCAGGCAGCGCATTTA
>CAVIFH010000239.1:0-3715 GCA_963641615.1 bacterium
CCAAAATCTCTCGATGAATGCCCTTGCCTCATTATGCGGTATTGCCTAAAAAATTTAAGCGCATCTGCCGGGAATATCGGCAGATGCGCTTTGCACAGCAATGAGAGAACTATGCCTCAGTATTTTGCGGGATGCTTGCGAAAAGAATGGAGAATTTTATCAAAGGACAGCTGCGAAATAATGACGCCCGCGAAGATGAGCGCGCTTCCCGCAAGCTCCGTGGAGGACATGGCGCTGTGCAGGATGACCCATCCGCCCAGAGCGGCGAATACAGACTCCAGACTCATGATCAGGGAGGCAGCCGTGGGCTCCAGCCGCTTCTGACCGATGATCTGCATGCAGTAGCCGACGCCCATGGAGAGAACGCCCGCAAACAGCAGCGGCACGGCGCAGCTGAGAACATCCGCCATGACGACCTTTTCCGAAAGCAGAATCCCCGGAACAGACAGCACCGATGTCACAAGGGCCTGCACGCAGTTCAGGCGGACGCTGTCGAGCCCCGGTGCGCAGCGGTCAATCAGCAGGATCTGCACGGCGAAGGCGACGGCGCACCCCAGGGTGCAGATATCGCCGATATTGATGCCGTTGATGTCCGTGAAGCTCATGAGATACAGCCCCACCAGCGCCAGAAGGACGCTGACAATGGCGTTCGCCTTCGGCTTTTTGTGCACGAAGATGCCGAGCAGCGGGACAAATATGATGTACATTGCCGTCAAAAAGCCGGATTTCCCCGGGGCAGTATAGATCAGCCCGATTTGCTGCAATGTGGTGGCAGCGAAGAGGGCAATGCCGCAAATGAAGCCGCTTTTCCACAGCTTTGGATTTTTCCATTTTTCAATGGATTTTTTCAGCCCGATTTTGCAGTCGAACAGAAGCGACAGAAGGAAAAGAAAGATGACGCCCAGCCCGCATCGAAAGGCCTGAAAGGTAAAGGGACCCACCGAGTCCATCCCCACGCTCTGGGCAATGAATGCCATGCCCCAGATGAATGTTCCCAGCGTAAGTGCAAGAATTCCCTGTATTTTTTGCTTCATTTTCATCACCGGCAGGTAATTTACCACAATTTTGCGAAATTTTCAAGATTTGCTTTTTAAGAGGGAATATGATATGATATTCCCTACAAAAAGGCAGGAGAAGAATATGGAAAAACTGTTCATTCCCACATTGCACACCTTTGCAATGAATAATATTTTCACCGGCTCGAGCGGCATGCTTCGCTTCCGGGCGGAGCCGAGCATCACCATGGCCACTCCCAAGGAAGTGGATTTCGAAAACAGCAGCATCCATGTAGAGTACTGGCATGGGCTGTATTGCTATGAGAAAAGCACTATGGAGGGAGAGAAGACATTCCCGCTGTCGGAGCAGGGCAGGGAGAATATGATTGCCTGGCTGGAGGAAAAAATTTGAGGCAGCCCCCCTTTGCAGCCGCAGATGATTTAATCAGGGCTTTCGCAGAGTAAAGGTTGCTTTTTTTATAAAATTACGATATGATAGCGCCGTAAAAAAGCAGAATCGGAGGTGCGTTATGTCGCTGCAGGAAAGCAGAGAGCAATACCAGAAGGCATTGAAGATGGGCCTTCGGGAGGAGGATGACCTCCTTGCACAGGGAAAGAGCGCCAATCCGGCAGTACTGGATGAGATGCTCCCGGAAATTGATGCGTTAACAGTGACAGATGTGGGTACAATGGATATCCCGGCAGAGCGTATTGTCGGCACAAAGTCCGCGGGGCGGATTGCCGCCTTCAGCGCAAGCTTTCTGCCGCTGCTGGATATCAAGACAGAGTTTGCTTCAAAATGGATTGCCCTGTGCGAGGCGCACCTGGGAGAAGAGGGCATTCGTGACCCCATCAGCTGCTATGAGTATCTCGGCAATTTCTATGTCCAGGAGGGCAACAAACGGGTAAGTGTGCTGCGCTATTTCGGAGCGCCGCGTATTCCGGCCACGGTAAAGCGGGTACTGCCGCCGATGAGTGACGATCCGCGCATTCAGGCATATTATGAATTCCTTGATTTCTACCGGGATACAGGTATTTATGTCGTGCAATTCCGGCGGCCCAAGGATTACGCCAAGCTCTTGGCCCTGCTCGGAAAGGAGCCGGGCGTAAAGTGGACAGAGGATGAGCGCCGCACGTTCTCGGCCCGCTATCAGTATTTCCGCGAGGCACTGCAGGCGGTAAATACCCGGCAGGTGGATATTCTGCCGGAGGAAGCGCTTCTGCTGTGGCTGAAGCTGTATCCATTTGAAAATCTGACGGCGCTGTCATCGGCGGATCTGAAAAAGAGTGTGGCGGGACTGTGGGCGGACATTATTTCCGCTTCCGAGTCAGCGGTAAACGTATCATCCAAGATAGAGGAATCCAAGCCCGGTATTTTCGAGCGGATGACCCTGCCGGATCACCTGAATGTGGCCTTCATACACGCCCTTACCCCGTCTACCAGCGGTTGGGGGCTGGGCCACGACAAGGGCAGGGAGCACATGGAAAAAGCCCTGGGGGACAAGGTGACAGCCCGCAGCTATTATCATGGGAATTCCCCGACAGATGCGGAGCGGCTGATTGAGCAGGCGGTCAGCGAAGGCGCGCAGGTCGTGTTTGCGACGGTGCCCCAGATGATCCACGTGGTTCTGAAGGCGGCGGTGAAATATCCCAGGATTTATTTCTTCTGCTGTACGATGGATCAGCCTTATTCCAGCCTCCGCACTTATTATGGTCGCATTTTTGAGGCAAAGTTCATCACCGGCGCCATTGCCGGCGCTATGGCCCAGAATAACCGCATCGGCTACATTGCGTCTTACCCCATTTACGGGGTTCCCGCGTCCATCAATGCCTTCGCACTGGGGGCGCAGATGACGAATCCCCGCGCGCAGATTGAGCTTCGCTGGTCCTGCGTGGAGGGCACGCCCCAGGCGGATTTCTTCGCGAATGGCATCCGGGTGATTTCCAACCGGGATGTGCCGGTGCATTCGGAGGTTTTCCTGAATTTCTGCAACTACGGCACCTATCTGATGGACGACAGCGGAGAGCTGATCCCCCTGGGGTCGCCTGTGTGGGTGTGGGGAAAGTTTTATGAGACCGTGATCCGGAGCATCCTGGCCGGAAGCCTGAAGCGTGATAAAGAGAGCTACGGCCGCAATTACTGGCTCGGCATGGACACCGGCTGCATCGATATTGAAATTTCCGAGAAGCTGCCCCAGGGACTGCGCACATTGGCGCAGATTCTGCGCAGCGGGATCAGTGAAAGAAAAATTGATCCCTTTGCCCGCAGAATTGTTGCCCAGGACGGCACTGTAAAGAATCCGGGTGATGCTCCCGGCTTTACGACGGAGGAGCTCATCCACATGGACTGGCTCGCGGACAACGTGATTGGGTCGATTCCCGGCTTTGATGAGGTTCTGCCTATGTCTCGCAATATGGTGCGTGAGCTTGGAATTCACAGAGAAGAAATTCCTCTGCAAAAAGAGGCGAAAAAGGATGAAGATTCTGCTCATTTCTGATGAGGAGTGCCCGGCACTGTGGGATTACTATATGCCCGGCAGGTTGGACGGAATTGACCTGATTATTTCCTGCGGCGACCTGAGCTCCCATTATCTCCAGTTTCTGGTGACAATGGCCCGGTGCCCCTTGCTGTATGTACCCGGCAATCATGACGGGCATTATGCGAAAATGCCGCCGGAGGGGTGCGACTGCATCGATGACGCAATCGTCTCCTACAACGG
>CAVIFH010000240.1:0-3697 GCA_963641615.1 bacterium
CCGGAATTCTGGTATCCTGCTCGGATTACCACATTTTCAAAAAAATGAAAATGACCCGTTCTCAGGTGCTGGATTACTATTTGGGTACCGTAAAGGATGCATTTGATGCCGGTGTAATTCCGCGCTGCCATTTGGAGGATATCACACGCGCGGATTTCTATGGCTTCGTAGTTCCCTTTGTCAACGAGCTGCAGAAGCTCAGCCGCGAGGCGAGAATTCCCGTTAAAATCCGTGCCTGCGACACGATGGGCTACGGCGTCCCCTATACCGAGGCAGCACTGCCGCGCTCTGTTGCCGGTATTGTATATGGCCTGCAGCACTATTCCGATGTGCCGAGTGAATGCCTCGAGTGGCATGGCCATAATGATTTTTATAAGGCGGTTGCAAATGCATCCACTGCATGGCTGTATGGTGCATGCGCCGTAAACTGCAGTCTGCTGGGCATTGGGGAGCGGACGGGCAATATTCCCCTGGAGTCCATGGTGTTTGAGTACGCATCCCTTCGCGGGTCCCTTGACGGCATGGATCCGACTGTCATTACGGAGATTGCGGAGTATTTTGAAAAGGAAATCGGCTACAGGATTCCGCCGATGACGCCTTTTGTCGGTGCCAGCTTCAATTCCACCCGTGCCGGTGTGCACGCCGACGGACTGATGAAGGATGCTGAGATTTATACGATTTTTGACACCGAAAAGCTCCTGAATCGCCCGGCTACGGTGGAGATCGGAAAAGCCTCCGGCGCTGCCGGCATCGCCTACTGGATCAACCAGCACTACAGGCTGAAGGACGAGGAAAAAATTGATAAGCATGATCCGCTGGTTGCGCGCTTAAAAGAATGGGTAGATAAGGAATACGAGGACGGACGTGTTGTGGTGATTTCCCATAGTGAGATCCTTGAAAAGATTCATGAGTACGCTCCCGGCCGCTTCCCGGAAGAATAAGTGGGGGAAAACGAAATGACGATGTTTAAATCTATTTCTCTGGCAGACCAGGTATTTGAAAAGCTGGAGAGCGATATTGTATCCGGCGTTTACCCGAGAGGGGAAATTCTGACGGAGCTGAAGCTGGTAGAGCAGCTGAATGTCAGCCGTACCCCAATTCGCGAGGCCCTTCGCCGTCTGGAGCAGGAGCGGCTGATTCAGGATACCGGAAAAGGCAGCCTGGTGCTTGGCATTACGCTGGAGGATTTAGAGGATATCATGGATATCCGCATGCGCTGTGAGGGACTTGCTGCCCGCTATGCCGCACTGAATCGTACCGCAGAGAACGCCGACAGAATGCACCACCTGATGGAGCTGCAGGATTTTTATGCGGCGAAAAACGACTTTGATCACCTGCGGGAAATTGACGATGAATTTCACGACTGCGTGTATGTGTATTCCAACCGCCAGGTGCTCATGGATACGCTGCGGCCGCTGCACCGCAAGACCCAGCGCTATCGCCGCAGCTCCATCCTGAATGCCCAGAGACGGCAGCACAGCACCGATGAGCATAAGGCCATTTGTGAGGCCATTTGTGCCGGAGATGCAGAGAAGGCCGATGAGCTGATGACGTTTCACATAAAAAATGCAAAACAGAGCATGATTGAGAGGTTCAGCAAAAATGGGTAAGACGATAGCACAGAAGATTATTGCCGGTCACCTGATTTCCGGTGAGATGATCCCGGGACACGAGATTGCGCTGAAAATTGATCAGACACTGACCCAGGATGCCACCGGAACCATGGCCTATCTGGAATTTGAGAGCATGGGCATTGATCAGGTCAAGACGGAATTCTCCATTGCCTATGTGGATCACAATACATTGCAGTGCGGCTTCATGAATGCGGATGACCACCAGTATCTGCAGACTGTGACCGCGAAGCACGGCGTTCGTTTCTCCCGCCCGGGAAACGGTATATGCCATCAGGTTCATCTGGAGCGCTTTGGCAAGCCCGGCAAGACGCTGATCGGCTCCGACTCCCACACGCCCACCGGCGGAGGCCTTGGCATGCTGGCATTTGGTGCGGGCGGAATGGATGTGGCGGTCGCTATGGGCGGCGGCGCATACTACATCAATATGCCGAAGATGTATAAGGTCGAGTTAACCGGACGCCTGCGGCCATTTGTTACGGCAAAGGATATTTCTCTGAAGCTGCTGGAGATTTTGTCTGTCAAGGGCGGTGTGGGTGCAATTATCGAATGGGGCGGCGATGGAATTCAGAACTTAACGGTTCCGGAGCGTGCTACCATAACCAACATGGGCACGGAGCTTGGCGCTACCACATCCATTTTTCCGTCGGATGAGCAAACCCGTTCCTTCCTGAAGGCACAGGGGAGAGAGGCAGACTTTATTCCCCTTGCAAGTGACCCGGATGCCGTATACGATCGCGTGATTTCCATTGATCTGGACACCCTCACGCCGATGATTGCCTGCCCCCACAGCCCGGATAATGTAAAAGAGGTATCTGCACTGGAGGGGACCAGGGTAGACCAGGTGTGCATCGGCTCATGCACAAATTCTTCCTTCGTGGACATGATGAAGGTTGCCGCCATTTTAAAGGGAAAGCAGGTCGCACCGGGGGTGGACTTGTCTGTTTCCCCGGGCTCTCGGCAGGTGCTTTCCATGCTGGCATCCTGCGGAGCACTCAATGATATTCTTGCCAGCGGCGCACGGCTCCTTGAGTGCGCCTGCGGCCCCTGCATCGGCATGGGATTTTCTCCCAATTCCGGCGGCGTAAGTCTGCGTACCTTTAACCGGAACTTCCTGGGCCGCAGCGGTACGAAGGATGCCGGCGTTTATCTGGTGTCACCGGAGACGGCAGCCGCCTCTGCACTTACCGGCTTTATTACCGACCCGATGACGCTGCCGCCGATCCCATTTATACAGGTGCCGCAGTCGTTTGATGTGGATGACAGCGGAATTCTGCAGCCGCTGCCCCTGGAAGAAGCCCGGAGAGCCGAGGTTTTGCGCGGACCGAATATCAAGCCCTTCCCGAAGGGAAAGCCGGTTTCCGATGAAATCCATGCGGAGCTGGTGCTGAAGGTTGGCGACAATATTACGACCGATCATATTATGCCGGCGGGCGCAAAGGTATTGCCGTATCGTTCCAACATCCCCAAAATGAGTGAGTTCTGCTTTGAGGTCTGCGACCCGACCTTCCCGGAGCGGGCAAAGAAGGCCGGAAGCGGCATCATTCTGGGCGGCAGCAACTATGGGCAGGGCTCTTCCCGCGAGCATGCGGCTCTGGTACCTATGTATCTGGGCATTCGCGCGGTTGTTGTGAAGAGCTTTGCGCGCATCCATGTCGCAAATTTGATCAATGCGGGGATTTTGCCCCTGACATTTGAAAATGAGTCAGATTACGACCGCTTCACCCAGGGAGACAGCCTGACAATTTCCGGTATTGTCGACGGGATGGATACAGGATATGTCACACTGAGAAGTGAAGGTGGTGCAACCGTACGCCTGCGCTGCGCCGTAACTGCCAGACAGAAGGCCATTCTGCTTGCAGGAGGCCTGCTGGAGTACACCAGAGAGGGAAATCAGTAATGGAAAATGCGATTGAGAAGAATCTGAAGCGTGAAAATCAGATTGCCGCGGCAGTGGAATCCTTTCAGACGCTTTTGCGTGAGCAGCTGGCGCGTATTGACAATATGGACACCCAGAAGGAAAAAAAAAAAAAAAAGGAAACCATTACCATCGGATTGATTGACGG
>CAVIFH010000241.1:0-3693 GCA_963641615.1 bacterium
GGCAAAGAGGGAATGGCAATACTGGTCACCCGTCTCAGCGGTGATGCACTTGCATAGAAAAATGGGGGAAGCGTGTATGAGACTGACAAAAGTTGCGTATATTCCGAATACGGAAAATTCCTGGCCCTTTGGCAGGGCAGAGGTGGCGTGCGATTTTAAGACGCTTGGGTATGCGGAGCGGGAGTATTTTTTCTCCGGGCTTGCGCGGGTTTATCAGGAGCTGCCTCACGGAAAAGCAAAGGTAATTCATGAGGGAGCACCTTATACCAATCGTGTGATTTTCCGCATGCCTGACGATCCTAAAAAGTTCAGCGGCAATGTGGTAGTCGAAATTTTGAACTCTACGGCGGGGATTGACATTGACCGCATCTGGATTAACAGCTGGAAATATCTGACGCGTCACGGCGATATATATGTAGGCATTACCAGCCGTGGAAATGTCCTTGACGCGCTGAAAAATTTTGATCCTGAGCGCTATGCTGCACTTGACTGGAGCAATCCCATGCCCGAGCGTCCTGCCCCGGAGGGAGCGCCCACCGATGGCCCCTTCCGTTTTCGCCCGGAGCAGGAGATGGGATTATTTTGGGATATGCTGGAAGACTGCTCCCAGCTTCTGCGTTCTGACGCAGAGGAGAACCCACTGAAGGATTACCCCAACCGCCGAATCTTCCTGACCGGCTGGTCACAGTCCACCAGTTACATTGCCCGGTATCTGAAAACTTTTTATAATGAGAAAGAGCCTTTGTATGCCGGCTATCTCTCTGCCGGCGGCGGCTGCGTCCCTATGGGCTTGAATGCATATGAGCCGCAGGTGTCGCCATTTAAGGCAGATGGCATTCCTACCGGGTCCGTGATGGGAGCAGCAGAGCCTGTAATTGCGGTGAATACCGAGAGTGAAAACCGCCTCGCCTACTGGTATGGTGATTTCGATGAGCCGCGCTTCAAATTCCGTACCTATCAGATCCCCGGCTCCAGCCATGACAGCAAATATAATCTTTTTGACTATTACGGACTGGACCCTTATATGACCAGTAAGACAGTCAATCATCGGGAAGTAAAATTCAGAGATGGTGAAAATCTGGATTACCCTTACGAGCCGATTTTCTGTGCTGCCTTCCGTAATCTGTTTGCCTGGGCCAATGAGGGAATCCCGGCTCCTCATGCTCCGAAAATTGAAACCAACATTGTTCGCGGTGATTCTACCGATCCCCTCGGAACCGATGCGGATAATTTAACGGATGTATTCGGCAATAGTCTGGGCGGAATTCGCACTCCGGCCATCGATTATCCGACCGGTACATATTGCAGCCATGCAGTCAACGCAGACGGCAGCATATCTGCCATGTTCGGAAAGGTCAATCCATTCTCACCGGAAAAACTCAAGGTGCTGTACGGAACTCTGGAAAATTACCGCAGCCTGGTAGAGCAGGGCGCAGAGCAGATGCAGGCAAAGGGATTCTTGCTGCCTGAAGATAAGCAGGAGCTGATCGACCGCATTGTGGCAATTGCCAGGGAGCGCGGTCTGAAGTAAAGAAGCTAATTTTCAAAGTCGTGGAACGACTTGCGCAGAGGAACAGCAAAAGGAGGAAAGAATCGAATGAAAATTCAAGAGATTATTGACCGCATTCTTGCGTACCATCCGCAGCTTCCGCTGGGTCAGGAAACATGCGACGGATTTAAAAGCGGCAACCCTCAGGCGGAATGCACCGGCATCGTTACCAGTGTGCAGGCCAGTGTTGATGTTATCCGCAGAACGGCCGAACTGGGCGCGAATTTGCTGATTGTCCATGAGCCGACTTTTTATACACATATGGACGCAACTGACTGGCTGGATGGCGATCCGGTATATGAAGCAAAAAAAGCTTTGCTGGAACAGACCGGCATTGCGGTATGGCGGGATCACGACCATATTCACGCGCACAGACCAGACGGAATTATGACGGGCTTTGCTGCGGAAATGGGATGGCAGGATTATTTGGAAAAGGATCAGGGCTTTCGCTCGGCATTTGTGCTGCCCCAGACGACTGCACGGCAGATTGCGCTGGAGCTGAAGCAAAAGCTGGGATTAAATGCCGTCCGCTTCATCGGGAGCGGCGACCTTCCGGTGTCCAGAGTGGCGATAGTTGGACATATCATCGGGCAACAGGAAGAGATAACGCAGCGGATTCGTCAGGAAAATATTGATGTGGCAATAGCATTGGAGAGCCTGGACTGGACAACCAATTCCTATATCCGGGATGCGGGACAATTGGGTATGGCCAAGGCGCTGATACTGGGCGGACATATGAACACGGAGGAACTGGGCATGAAGTGGGCCGTGAATTGGATTCAGAAACTGGTTCCGGAGCTTCCGGTGCAGTTTGTTGCGTCTGCGGATCTATACCAGTATGTTTGATGGAGAATCTGTTTGCATTGCCTGAAAATTTATCTGAAACTAAATAAGGGAGTGGAAATATGGCATTTGAAGAGAATACCAGGCGGCTGGCGGTTTGGGCAAAGGAGAATACCTTTGGCGGGCCTCATGCTTCGGCGCATATGGCAAAGTTTTCAGAACTGACGAAACCGGAAGATGAACCCGAACGTGTGGCCATCCTTCAGGATGTGTACAATGAAGCAATTGCAGATATGCAGACCATTCCGCTGTGGAGTGATGGTAATGTCCCCGGTTGGAAGCCGGAGATACCGCGCCAGAACAAACCTCAGATTGCTTTTTTTCCCGCTGTGAACGGCGGGAAAAAAGGCTGCATTCTGGTGGCACCAGGCGGCGGCTATAACTGTAAGGTTAGTGCATCGGAGGGATATCCTGTAATTTGGAAACTGGTGAATGCTGGATTTCATTGCGCGCTGCTGGATTATCGTGTGAAACCCTATTCTCAGTACCGCAGTGTGCAGGACGCATCCCGCGCTATTCGCTTGTTAAGAAGTATGGCAGTAGGACTGGACATTTTGCCAAATAAAATAGGTATGATTGGTGCCAGCGCCGGCGGCAGTCTGACATGCCTGACCTGTGTGCATTGGGATGCAGGGCAGCCTGATGCCGATGACCCTGTAGAGCGCTGTTCCAGCCGCCCGGATGCAGGCCTTGTGATGTATGGATGCTTCACGGCAGTAAGCTGGCCTGGCTCAGATGCTTTTATGCAGATGAGGGAAGATGAACCGGATTTCGTAATGCCCAAAGGCGGCCTCGTTTCAGTATATATGGACGAGCAGAGGGAAGACAAATACTGGTTCTCTCCGGAGAAGTGGGTAAACCCGCAGACACCGCCGTTCTTCCTGTGGCAGACGACAGATATGGATGATCCCAGAAACATGTTCTGCTTTGCCAAGGAATTGGCGGATGCCGGAGTACGGTTTGAGGCACATATTTTCCCCTTCGGGCCGCACGGAATGGCGCTTGCCGATGGTACCGGACTGAGCCCCAAGGATTCCCACGTTGCTCACTGGTCCGATCTGGCAGTGGAGTGGCTGAATCAATACGGCTTTGGAGGAATTCAATAAAAACCGCCAGCAGGGCTGCCCATTCGGGCAGCCCTGCTGTGCGTTCAGATGCAGGTGCGCGCAGTTTTCCAGTATGCCGATGGCGGCATACAGCCGCTTCCGTAAATCCGGGAGGGCGGCAAGCGCCGGGGGACATTGGGACATCATGGCCTCAACGGCATCGTGCTGTATTTTCTCATAAAGGGCCCGGACGTC
>CAVIFH010000242.1:0-3680 GCA_963641615.1 bacterium
AAATTGGGGCAAAAGATTCAGCAAGCGCCGCAGACGAATTGTGCGGTGTTGCCTTAGATAAACAGTGCCCACCGATTCAAGAAACCGGCGGGCATTGCTTTATGGTGCGGTTGGCGTATAATGTGTTTCTGCTCTTTTGTGCAAAATGTCATTTACAATCGCGGCATTGAACCAACCAGCACAGGTTAATTTCTGGGTTCTGCTCGCTTCCAGTTTGCAATTTCGGCTTGAATACGAGGATCCGTTTCAGCAGCATAGCAGGGCTGTTCCATCATATTGACAAGACCTGCATTTGGAAGAACAGTAATAGCAAGAGAATCAAAGATGTCAAAGGCTCTGCTGTTTTTAGTTGTATCAACTCTATAGTAGAGATAAGCGATAAATTGCAACGGGTCCGGTAAAGCAATGTCCGGCGCGTAAGAAGAGAAGTTCAATGCAAACCAAACAACGTCTTTGTCTGTCAGGCATTCTTCGTGTAGGAAACGGGTCCATTCCTTGTACACTGTTGACCAGCCATATTGGTTAATTAAGGCTTCTGCAAGATCTTCAAAGTGATCCAGTTCTGCGTCACTGTAATCATAGTCCGGATCGAGCGTGAGCAAGTATCGCGATGTTTCTTTCAAATCAATAGATTCATTCATTTATTTTTCCTCCATTCGGAATTTGGACCAAAAAGCTCAGGATGCTTATCGCAGAGCTTTTGCAATGCACCCTTTACTTTTGAAAGTGATTTGCTGTCGTACCAAATGCCGCGTGGACCATCGAACTTATAGTCGTCGATGTACCAGCACACAAATGCATTCTCGTGGAAGTTTGGGTTTCCGGACGCGAGTTTTCGCTTGTAAATCGTCAGCCGTTCAGCGTCGAATTGCCGCAGAAGGTCGGCTGCCTTATCCTCTAATTGTGCCGGGGGAGTATTTGTAGTGAATCAATCTTGTTTTTTCTCCTTTTCCTCCTGCTCCAGCATTTCAATGACCTTCTGCCAGGTTGCCTCAGAAGCATTGCTGTCGCGAGCCATGCGCAGGGCTGTACGGGCTTTCTCGTTGCCCATGATGTATTCCGGCAAATCGGGCGAAACCGTGTTGTCTCGCTCGCCTGCCGCAAGGTCGAACATTGTATTGGTGTCTTCCTCACTTAGACGCAGGATTCTTGCCATTTCATACAGCTTGTCCCTGTTCGGCGGATAACGGTGTCCTTTTTCAATATCACTCATGAATGCCGGAGCGATTTCAAGCTCAGCGGCGAGGCCGCGGAGCGTCATGCCGAGCGCTTTGCGCTTCTGCTCGATGAACTTCCCAAACTGTCCATTCATAGTTGAACCCCCATTTACGTGTTCGCTGTTTTCTAACGCTATTGTACAACTCCAATCTTTATATGTCAAGAGATGCCGCATATAATGTTCGCAAATTTCTAACGTCATCTTGCGAAGCAGCCGGGTAAGTGCTATAATAAAACAAAAAATCGGATTCCAAAATATTTGATTCTGCTTTGGATGTTGAGCAAATGGCAGTTTCCTATAAAAAGCTATTCCGGATTACACGCCGGAGGACGATACCAAGGCAGACGAAGCGGATGAGGAAATCGATCCCTTGAGCGAGGAGGCAGAAGCGGATGAGTGAATTGCTGCGGGAATCCAATATCATTGAGCTGAAGAAAGAGCTGAATGATAAACTCGAGAAGGAAGTGGTTGCCTTCCTCAACTATCGGGAGGGCGGCGATATTTATATCGGCGTGGATGATGACGGCAATGCCGTCGCACTTGATGATATTGATGCCGTTCAATGTGCCGTTGCCGACCGAATCAAGAATAATATTCAGCCGGCAACGCTCGGCCTTTTCGATGTGGTGAAAGAAAAGTACCAGGGACAAGCCATTATCCATATCGTCATTTCCAGCGGAGCTGAAAAGCCCTATTTCATCAAAAAACTCGGCATGTCTGCTGCAGGGTGCTATATCCGCATCGGTACATCATCCCAGCCGATGACACAATCGATGATTGATGACCTGTACGCCAGAAGAACACACAATTCTCTGCGGAAGATTGCTTCACCGAGGCAAAAATTGACCTTTGAGCAGCTCCAGATTTATTATCAGGCGAAGGGGTATACATTAAATGATAAGTTTGCCGAAAATCTTGACTTGCTCACCGAGGACGGAAAATATAACTATGTGGCCTATCTGCTGGCCGACAGCAACGGCGTTTCCGTCAAGGTCGCGAAATATGCAGGAAAAGACAAGGTGGATCTGATTGAGAACGAAGAGTATGGCTATTGTTCGCTGATAAAGGCAACAAAAAGTGTGCTTGATCGCCTGAATGTAGAGAACAGAACGCTTACAAAAATCACGAGCAAGGAGCGCATTGAAAAAAAGCTTATCAACCCGCTTGCGCTGAGGGAGGCCGTCATCAATGCCGTTGTCCATAATGATTATTCTCTGGAGGTTCCGCCCGTATTTGAAATTTACTCGGATCGCGTAGAAATCACCTCTTACGGAGGCCTTCCTATGGGCTTGTCTGAGGACGATTTTTTCGGATGCCGCTCCATGCCGAGAAATCGCGAGCTGATGCGCGTGTTTAAGGATTTGGATTTTGTGGAGCAGCTCGGCTCCGGCATGACAAGAATTTTATCGGCGTATGATAAAAGCATATTCTCTTTTACATCGCACTTTATGACTGTCAGATTTGACTATCCGAAAGAAGCTGCCCCACAAGCTACCCCACAAGCTACCCCACAAGCTACCCCACAAGATGAAAAGATACGGGGAATCATTGAATTTTGCAGGGAGCCCCGCACAAAACGGGAAATTGCAGACAATTGTGGCTTGAAGGATTTGAATCATTTGACAAGAAGATACCTGAATCCGATGCTTGAACAGGGGCTTATATGCCTGACAATCCCCAACAAGCCGAAAAGCCCAAATCAAAAGTATGCTGCCAATCTCAGGAGGGAGGAATAAAGCGTGTCCAATCAGGCAAGCAATGTCCGCGAAAACGGCTTTGAGACGCTGATCGTGCAGAGCCTTGTTTCCAATGCCGGTTATGAGCAGGGCAATATGGCGGAATATAACAGGGACTATTGCGAAAACACAGCCGTTTGATATGTCCATGCTGGAGGAAATTGTTAACACGGATGAAAAGCAGCGGTATTCCTTCAATGAGGATAAAACGCTGATCCGTGCCAATCAGGGGCATTCTATTCCTGTGGACGTGGAGCTTGAACAGAAAACGCCGCCGGAGATTCTTTATCACGGTACCGGTGAGAAGTATGCTGCATCTATTGAGAAGCAGGGATTGATTTCCAAATCAAGGCTTTATGTTCACCTGTCATCGGACTATGATACGGCAGTGAAGGTCGGCTCACGCCACGGAAAGCCGGTCGTTTATACCGTTTCCGCCGGCGAAATGCAAAAAAACGGGTATACATTTTATTTATCCGTCAACGGAGTATGGCTGACGAAAAGTGTACCTGTCAGTTTTCTCCGAAGAGAAAGCAGATGAACAATATGAAAGTCCCAAAAGGTTTCCTCGTTGTCCTGCCGGGGCAGATCATGGAAATCCCACCAGACAGCAATCGCAGGCGAATTGGACAGCGCTGCCTGAAGTAAGCGAAAATCAGGGACTTTTTTCTTGACACACCGCACCATGCATGATACAATCTAATGAAATGCGGACGGGGTATGTT
>CAVIFH010000243.1:0-3667 GCA_963641615.1 bacterium
ACAGACACAGCCTTCATATCAGGAATATTCAGTTCCGACAAAAATATCGGCTCATTCGGTCGGTAATTGTTTTCTATATAACTATACACAGCGTTTGCTAAAGACATTTGCCCTAACCTTTCTTGAAACTTTTTAGAAATGAATTTCTTCTTTGATGTTATTATGCCCCGAAAATATCAGAATGGCAAGTCTTGTTAAGCAGTGTTTTTGGATGATATTTGAAAATTATTTTTCATAGCGATTATTGACAAAACAGGGGGGTGATACAATAAACCTCAGAATTGGAATTATTCTGACGGAAGCGACAAAGAAGCAATGTTTTATAATCTAAATCAAAATGTTTACTTGGTTAAAGGTGTATGTGTCACGCGGCATTTTGTGAGAGTCATCAACGGCGAATTAATTTCTCCATTCATGGATCTGAGAGCGTGCCGATCTCCATGGACGGCACGAATAGAGAGAAAATACAGCGCACTGTCAGATCACGAAAAGGGGTTGAAGTGCAAAAATCGAAGAGGCAGATCTCGAAGGCCGCATAGAGCCTGGGGATCTGCCTCCGTGTATGTGGGCATTGTTTTGGGTGAGCCGGGTCAGCCGAGCTGCTGGTTGTTGACGGCTGCCATGATAATGTCCGCATCAATGGCCTGCCGTTCCTGCTGGGCACCGATGATCAGCGCATCGGTCATGAGAGAATCGATGATGCGGGGGTTGCAGGAGCTCATGCTGTGGAGAGACGACAGGGCGTCCGGGCTGATAATGCTTTCGGCGCCGCCGGCCTTTGACAGCTTATGATGGATATAGGCCGAGACCTCGTCATCCTTCAGCCCATTAAACTCGTAGTGCACCGTGATGCGCTGCCGGAGCGCTTCGTGGATGGGCTTGCGCAGGATGTTGTTGAGATGCGACTCGCCGCACAGAATCAGTGTAAAGCAGTTCAGTGAATCGTACTCACAGTTCATCAACATTTTCAGGTCGTTCAGAATTGCGGTGGATAGATACTGCGCCTCGTCGATAGCCAGAATCAGCGGCCGGCGCTTTTCCTTATACAGATAATGTACCTGTTCCTGAATTTCACGGAACATACCCGGCTTGCCGCCCTTATGTCCGACGCCGAGCACATAACAGAGCTGCCGATAGAATTCCGCCACGCTCACGGTGGAGAGGCAAAGGTACTGCATGCTGTACAGGTTCGGGTTCAGCGTTTTTGCGAAGCATCGAAGTGCATAGGATTTGCCCATTCCCGGACCGGAAGTGAAAACACCGATCCCTCGCGCATCCTTCAGGTAGTTGAGCCTCGAAAGCATTTCCTTGAAATCCTGCGACTGGAAAGAGTCACGTTCCTGCACGTACTGTTTGTCGAACGGATTGAAGCTCAGTCCGTAGTAGCTCAAAAAGTTGTTCATGCTTCACCTGCCTTCGAATAATCGAGTTCAATGCCGTTGTTGCGCTTCGTGCGGCAGTTTTCGTTGCGGTCCGTCTGTCTGACAGGGTAATGCTGACCTTCGTACAGAACGAAGGCTGTCGACATATCGGAGGGCTCGTAGCGGATCTCCACCGTCTGCCCGATGAACTGCGCCGGCACGTCATAGCTTGTCTTCTTGATAGAGACAGTGGAATCCTTTTTCACCTTTCGCTGGATACGATTCAGGAAGTTCTCGTTCAGCCATTCTCTGGATTCCGGCTGTTTGATCTGATCTGCACTCGCCTTGTAACGTTCGAACGGCGTGCACTTGATGCCGGCGTGCATGGTGGTGTTGTAGATCTTCTTGTGTTCACGATACGCTTCGTTGAATGCCTGAAGGGACCCTATAGAAGCGATGTCCTGCTTATAGAGCCAGGTTTCCTTCATGGTGCGCCAGTACCGCTCGATCTTGGCCTTTGATGCGCCGTCACGCACCTTCGTATGCAGAAGAACGATTCCGAGACTGCCGCAGATCAGCGAAAGCTGCTCATTGGCATAGCTGCAGCCGTTGTCAACATACAGCTTATTCGGGAGTCCATAGGTGGCAATGGCATCCTTCAGCACCTTCTGAAAGTTTTCGGCATTGTCATTGTAGAACAGCTCTCCGCCCACCAGCAGCCGGGAGTGATCATCAATGATCGCAATGGCGTAAACACGTCTGGACTTTCCGTCCTCCATGATATGCGGCAGGTAACAGGTGTCTGCCTGCCACATACGCCCGAAAGCGCTCTCCTCGAACTGCTTTCGGTCCTTCATATTTGGATTGCGAGCCGATTTCAGATCATTTCGACGGATGAAGCGCTGCACGGCGCATACGTTGACCGTTGCTGGAATGAATCCCTTCTCTATAAGATGCGCATGGATCTGCGTTGCATTGAGTCTGGGATACTCCTGCTTGATGCGATAAATCTCTTCAATGGCGCTGTCTGTGAGCGCACGAGTTGTTCCCTTGTCCGCCCGCGAATGCGGCATCAGCGCATCAAATCCGCCCTTTCGGTAGAGCCACACCCATCGGGAAACTGTTTTAGGCTGATACTGAACTTCGCTGCCATCCGGTAACTTCAATGGCCGCTCTGTGACCCGTTGGCAGAATTGCGTAATACTTGGGTCGGGAAACAAGCCCTGGATGACCGGGGCAATGGTGCCGTATCGAAATTGTGCAATTGCCACCGCTGCAGCCAGTTCAGGGTTCATAGTTACTTCATTCATGGGATAAACCTCCTTGTCGAGTCCAGTATAGACCGCGAAAAGAAGGCTGCCCATTCACAGCTTGTGTGGTCAGGCTCCGGAAGGCTTGCCCGCTGATGGTTGTTGGCAGCAATTCGCCGGATTTGCATGAGACTGCAGAAATGAGAACAGGGTTTTTGAGCAAAACTGCTGCAGCAGATCAGAAGGGGCCTTCATGGACAGCAGTTGCTTGATAAGGTATTCCTCAGACTCCTCCTTCTGCCGAAGGGCTGAAAGCCATAGCTTGCGATGCTTGAGGTAAAGTGCACGCCAGCGATACAGGTTTGTAGGACTGATGCCATATTTTTCACAGATCTTCAGGATACGCTTTTTCCTGGCATAGCTTGCCAGGATGACCTTCAGAAGGAACGCCAGTCCGTACTGCAGATAGGGAACAATGATATCCGGAAGCAGTGCATGCGTATGGCCGCAGCTCTTGCATTTGAGGCGCATCACGCGAAGAACTGTATCTGCGGATCCGGAACCGCAGAATTGCACAACATTCCGCGAGTAGTAGCCATGTACGTGGAGCTCGCCGCAGGCACCGCAGGATGGACAGGACATAAAATAAAGTTCGGCTTCACTAGGAAGCGACTCTGTATACAATTTTTCAATGGCATTCTTTTTAGAAAAGGGCTTGTCAAAACGGGTTCGAATTCTTATCATAGTGGCTGTGTGATATCGGTGTCCTTTGGCACACCGGTATGAATTCTTATCGATGAGGGAAGCTGAACTTTGGACGGTGCCAGCCCCCTCATTTTTTGTTACCAAATCACTTTATATTCAAGCACTACAGTTCGTCAAGACCCCATCAAAAAAGCGCGCCGCAAAATGCAGCACGCTCTGAGAGAAAAATTTTTCGTATTGATATTTTAATTTGCCGGAAACTTGCGGGAGTTGGCGCAAAGAATTCGCTGGGTGACATGTCTACATCACTTGCCTGTCCCAGTTTATTGATTGGGTGGAGACGGAGCTTCA
>CAVIFH010000244.1:0-3618 GCA_963641615.1 bacterium
GGCCTTGGATGGTGCAGAATCGTGAAGGATTATGTCATTCAGTCCGGCTCACCGGATAATGACATTATGACGGACAGCGATTTTCACCTGAAGGGGGAGTTTCGTGAGAATGGTGTAGATAATCCTATTCCTCACATCCGCGGCGCAATCTCCATGGCGAGAGACGATGGCTATGATACCGCGGGAACGCAGTTCTTTGTGGTTCATCAGGATGCCCATAAGCTTGACGGACGATATGCCGCCTTCGGGCAGATGACTTCCGGCTTTGAGGTATTGGATGCCATTGCGGCAGTGGAAACCTCCGGCTCGGAAGCGTGGAATAAACCCCTTGTGATGCCCATTATCGAGCGAATCGAGATTACCGAATAACAGTCTGCACCCGATGCAGTCTCCTAATGCTTGGGAGATATGCATCGGGTGCTTTCTCTGCATGCCAAATACTTTTGGCATCTGGTTGCAAAGGTTTCCAAATTTTGGTATACTTCTAGAAAATACTCCGTGAATGCGGACGCACGACAGAAGAAAGGTGCTGTGATGATGGAAAACCTGACCGGGAAAACGGTGCTGCTCGGCATTACCGGCGGAATTGCCGCCTATAAGATGGCAAATGTGGCAAGCGCGCTGCGGAAAACCGGTGCCGCAGTGCACTGCATTATGACAAAGAATGCCACGAATTTTATTACGCCTCTTACCTTTGAGACCCTTACAAATCACCGCTGCATTGTAGACACCTTTGATCGGAACTTTCAATATGATGTGGCGCATGTTTCCCTTGCCAAGGCTGCGGATGTCATTCTGATTGCCCCGGCCACGGCCAATGTGATTGCAAAGCTTGCCCATGGGCTGGCAGATGATATGCTTACAACCACCGTGCTTGCGGCGCGGTGCCCCAAGCTGATTGCCCCGGCGATGAATACCGCTATGCTGGAAAATCCGGCGACGCAGGAAAACCTGCAGACGCTGCGGCGTTACGGCTTCCGCGTCATAGAGCCTGTTTCCGGTATGCTCGCATGCAAGAATGTCGGCAGCGGCAAGCTGCCGGAGCCGGAGTACTTGGTCGAGGAAATCTGCCGGGTGATTGCGCGGGAGAAGGATATGCAAGGCCTGCGGGTTGCCGTAACTGCCGGCCCGACGCAGGAGGCACTGGACCCTGTTCGCTTCCTTACAAATCATTCTTCCGGCAAAATGGGCTATGCCATTGCTCGGGAGGCCATGCTCCGGGGAGCGGAGGTCACGCTGATCTCCGGCCCAACGGCGATTGCGCCGCCCCAGGGCGTTAAAATTGTGAATATTACCACGGCGCAGGATATGTTCTGTGCCGTACGGGATGTGCTGCCGCAGACGGACATTCTGATCAAGGCTGCCGCCGTTGCCGATTACCGTCCGGCGACTGTCGCGGACAACAAGATAAAGAAATCAGATGCGGATCTGGTACTCCCTCTGGAGCGGACAACAGATATCCTCGCTTGGGTTTCGGAGCACCGCCACAGTGGACTCTATGTGTGCGGTTTCTCGATGGAGACAGAGCAGATGCTGGAAAACAGCAGAAAGAAGCTCGAAAAAAAACACCTGGACATGATTGCAGCAAACAATCTGAAAACACAGGGGGCGGGCTTTGGAGTGGAGACCAATGTGGTAACACTGATTACAGCAAATGATACATTGGAGCTGCCGCTTATGTCAAAAAATGAGGTGGCCAATCAGCTGCTGACGCAAATATTAAAGAACCGCAGTGGAGAACGGAAATAATGAAGAAAGCCATTCGTTTCGGCATTTATCTGGCGGGGTTGGCGATACTTGCCCTGGGGATTATTCTGAACACAAAAACGGGACTCGGCGTTTCACCGGTGACTTCCGTCCCGTTTGTGATTTCGCAGCTCAGCGGCTGGAGCATCGGGAATACAACGCTCGTATTTTACATTATCTATATTGTCGCGGAAATTGCGCTGAAAGGGAAAAAGGCAGGCGTACTTGAGATCCTGCAGCTCCCGGTGAGCATTGTTTTTACGCGGATTATGAACCTTTTTTCCGCGGCAATTCCAATGCCGACGCATCTTGCAGGGCGGATCCTTTTCCTGCTTCTGGGAATCGTTTTTACGGGAATCGGCATGGCAATGAGCCTTGCCATGCGGCTGGTGCCCAACCCGGGGGACGGAATTGTGCAGGCCGTCTCTGATTTTTCCGGGAAAGAGGTAGGGCTGTGCAAGCGGTGGTTCGACGGCATTATGGTTGTAATTGCGGCTGCCATTGCACTGATTGCAAGCCGTTCTCTCCTGGGAATCGGCATCGGTACGGTTGCTGCCGTATTCGGCATCGGGAAAACAGCAGGAGTGTTTAATAAGCTGTTCAAGGAGAAGCTTGAGCGGCTTGCCGGTATGTCCCCAGGCAAGACAGATGGAGGCAAAGATTAAGCTGCCCATCGTGCTGACAGGCAGGAAAAAACAGGAATATTGAACGACTGTTTGCTCAGGCAGAAATTTTCCTCCTGCGGGATATGCAGAAAAAATCTTGCGAAAAGGGTGGAAAACGGATATAATACCCTTGTAAGCCCAGAACAGGAGAGGTGAAAAGTAACCATGCCGTCTTTTACACGGAAGGCCATTATGGAGGCCTGCATGCAGCTGCTCAATGAGCGCCCGGTGAATAAGATCGCCGTCAAGGACATTGTAGAGCGGTGCGGCATCAACCGAAACACCTTTTATTACCACTTCCAGGACTTGCCGAGTTTGATCGAGGCCATTGCAAAGGAAGAGGCCGATTACGTGATCGGAAAGTATGCGCAGGTGGAGTCCTATGAACAGTGCCTGAATATTGTTGTGGAGTTTATCCTTAAAAACCGTACGGCGACGCTGCACCTGTACAATTCCGCAAACCGTGACCTTTACGACAGCTACCTGATGAATATCTGCCAATACGTGGTTGAAACCTATTTTAATACCGCTTTTTCCGACAGAAAAATCAGCACATGGGACCGGACGGTGATTATCAGGTCCTACCAATGCCACTGCTACGGGCTTTTCATCGACTGGCTGAACAGCGGCCTGAAAGAGGATATTCTGCCGATGCTTGCGCGGCTGTGCGAGCTGCGGGAGGGCATGATTGAGGAGACATTCCGCCGGGCGGAGGAGAAACCAACTGCATAACAGGAGGTACAGTAAGGTGAATATACAGATTTTCGGCACGAAAAAATGCAGCGATACCCGGAAAGCGGAGCGCTTTTTCAAGGAACGCGGCATCAGATATCAGTATATTGACATGAATGAAAAAGGAATGTCCAAGGGCGAGTTCCTCTCCGTCTCCCAATGCTGCGGCGGGCTGGAGGGCATGGTGAACTGGGACGGAAAGGACAAAGACCTTCTTGCCCTGATTCGTTACCTGGCGGAGGAGGATAAGCTTCGCAAGGTTTTGGAGAACCCCCAGGTGATTAGAACCCCTGTTGTGCGCAACGGCAGGCAGGCAACCCTCGGCTATCAGCCGGAGACATGGAAAAAATGGGAATAATTTCAGGGCAGATGCTTTTTTATGATCTGAAGAAGCTGCCTGGAGCGCCAACCACCCCGTCCTAGGTGAATAGCCAAAGTAAATGCAACATTGCCAGAGTAAAAGCAACAGGTTGCA
>CAVIFH010000245.1:0-3614 GCA_963641615.1 bacterium
ACTGAAAAATTGGGGCAAAAGATCCGGCTTTTCGCCACAGACGAATTGTGCGGTGCTGCCTTATGCATGGGAACCCTGCTGCATCAGGCCTGTGATTTCTGATAAATTCGGCATGGAGCGAATGGCTCCGTGGCGCGTAGATACGATGTATGCCGCGGCATTGGCAGTGCGGAGCATCATGGAACGGTCCTGCTCCGAAAGATTTTCTGTCCCGTGCTCCAGTACAAAGTTCAGGACACTGCCGCAGAATGCGTCTCCGGCACCGGTTGTATCAATTACGCCGCCGAGGTGGTACGCCGGTTCAAATACGGGGGCTTCATTTTTGTAAAAGCTGTAGCTTCCCTCGGCACCGGCAGTCACATTTAATATCTTTATGTTGGGATAGCGTGCCTGCAGTGCATATGCTCCCTCATAAATATCGGAAATTCCGGTCATAAACAGCAGCTCGTTATCCGCGATTTTCAGCACATCGCACTGACCCAGTCCCCAACTGGCTGCATTCCGGGCATCTTCGGGTGCCTTCCAAAGGGGAAGTCGGATATTGGGATCGAATGATACGATCCGATTGCCGGATTTCGACAGTGCCACGGCCCGTTCGGTTGCCGCCCGCACATTGTCGTGCGTCATTGAGAGGGTCCCAAAATGGAATATTTCGGCATTGCGGATGCGTTCCTCCGGCAAATCCTCCACCTGCAGGCACATGTCCGCTCCGGGATTCCGGTAAAAGGAAAAGCTGCGGTCTCCCCCCGGCAGCGTCTGGACAAACGCAAGGGTCGTCCTGGTGTCTGGATCCTTTGACAGCGCTGCGGTATCAATCCCGATATCCTTCAGCGTGTTCTCCAGGAAATTTCCAAACAGATCGTCGCCTACCTTGCCGACAAAGGCGCAGCTGCGGCCAAATTTGCGGAGCATGGACAGCACATTGCATGGCGCCCCGCCGGGGCACGCCTCGAAAAGCGGATTCCCAACGGCACTGTTTCCGTTCCCGGTGAAATCAACCAGCAGCTCGCCAAGGGCGATAACATCAAATGAATCAATCAACTTTATGCACCATCCTATTCAAGTAATTCTCAGCAAAAACAATCTCCGGACAAGCAGCAGGGAAAAGCATCCTTAATGCAGCCGCTTTTCCTTTACTGCTGCTTACATCTAAGCTTGATCTACATCAATCAGGACCTTCATGGTCGTTTCCCGGTTGGCTTCGATGTATTTGTAGGCATCCAGATATTTTTCAAAGGGAAAATGGGCACTCTGCAGGGGCTGCAGCCGCACTTTTCCCCCTTCTACCAGGCGAATTGCCTCTACATAATCCTCATGCCGATACATCATGGTGGTATCCAGATCCAACTCGTGGTCATTCAGAATAAACAGGTCCGCAGTGGCCATGCCGGCGAAAACTGCCACCAAGATAAGCTTGCTTCCCTTGCGGGCACAGCGAATGGCCTGATTGATGGTCACGTTGTTGCCTGCACAGTCGTAGATCACGTCTGCCTTATCCGGACCAAAGGCATCCACCAGCGCTTTACCGAATTCCACGTTTTTCGTGTTGACTGCATAATCTATGCCGCACTGTTTTGCCAAGGACAAACGATAATCGGAAACATCCGTAATGAGAACGCTTTCAGCACCCAAAGCTTTACATGTCTGCGCCAGCAGAATACCGATGGGGCCGCATCCCAAAATTGCCACCTTCGCCCCATTCATCTCAGAAAAGTGGTGGGCGGCATGGACTGTCACAGCCAAAGGCTCGATCATGGCACCATCATCATAAGACATTTCCTGGGGAAGCGGGGTAACCTTGGCCTGATCTACACAGAAGTACTCACTGGCGGCACCGGTGGTCTGGAATCCCATAACCTTCAGTTCCTCACACAGATTGTACTTCCCGTGGCGGCAGGGGTAACATTTTCCGCAGACCACCTGAGGTTCAATCGTCACCTTTTGACCGGGAACAAAGGCAGTCACGTTTTTGCCCACTGCTGCTACCTGGCCGGATACTTCATGCCCTTGGGTTACAGGATAAGAGGTACTGGCGTGTTCACCGTAGTACACGTGAATGTCACTGCCGCAGACACCAATCCGCTTGATCTTCACCAGCACCTGCTCCGGACCGGGCACAGGGATCTCAATATCCCGAAAAATGATCTCTGCCTCCTGACCGCTTTTGGCCGGCCGGGTCATGACCTGCTGCTTCATCGTTGCCATATGCTCAACTCCTATATATTTTTCTACAGTCGCAAAAGTGCCTCCCAAGGCGGCAATCATTTCCTTAAAATAGCCCTCTATCTTTTCTCCCAGTCCGGCCTGATAGAGATTTACGCCGAAAATGCTTTCACTGGAGAGGTAAGGCCTTAATTCTCCATGATAGCTCTCAGGCATGCCCAGCTTTATCTGCCGCAGTGCCTCATGAATTTCCGGGACCAGAGGGTCCGGGGCCAGTTCAAAGGGTCTTCCCCAATCGTCCACACCCATGGCGTAGCGGAAGAAACCGGCGATCCCCAGGGGAATGGCCACCAAAGCGGAAGCTGTGCCGTCTTTGACTACATAGGATTTGATGGTCTCTCCGAATCGTACGGAAAGCCCTTGAGAAGCATCTGTTGCCAGACGGAGATTGGTATCGCCCAGATAGAGGTTTTGGAAACGTTCAAATACCTCCGCGGCAAAGGCTTTTGGGGACAGAATCCCGGGATCCGGAGCTACCGGCAGTCCCTCATCGAATACGACCCGCCTTGCCATTTTCAGCGTTACCGGAAGGTCCCGCAGCATATCCGCAAAGCGTTCCTGTCCAAGCACTACACCCAGCGGCCCAACTGCCGTGTGGGCAGGATTCAGGCATGCCGTCACCTTCATGCGTTCAGATTTACGAACCGTTTCGAAGCTGCCCATGTACACGCCGAAACCCTTCTCCAGAGGCGGACGGCCGTTGGGGAACCGGTCCTCAATGACTAAGTATTGGGGGCGTTCGGCGTTTGCAAAGGGGGCAATGTAGGTTCGCTTGCCGGTAACCACCGGCTGCATATCCTCGATTCCCATGTTTTTCAGATCCGCAGCAATGTCATCGGAGGGACGAGGCGTGATCTTATCAATCATCGTTGAATCAAAGGCCACGTTTTCCTCCTGCTCCAACCAATCTATGAATGGCTGCTTTACGAATCCCTCTGCCTGCCAGGCCTTTGCCATGGTCAGAACGGATTTGCGCAATAACTTGCCGTTCCCGGCGCAGTTGTCCATGGATACCAAGGCGATTGGCGTGCCCCCCGCTTGAAAGCGCTCATGCAGCATGGCCGTCACCACACCCATAGCCCCAACAGCACAATTCGGTCCGCCTGCAATGTCTCCTGCCACATAGCCCAGCCAGCTGCCGTCCGGATTTTTCAGGGCATAACCTTTTTCCGTAATGGTAAAGGACACCAGCTGCAGACTCGGTGCACGAAAAATTTCCTTCAGCCGCGTCCACTGCCCCTCATTGGTGCATTGAGCCTTTATTGCTTCTGCAAAGGCTCCCAGTACCCGGATATCCCGGGTGCCGTCAGAATTCAAAATGACCTGCAGGCCCAGATTGTCATGGGGCTGATAGATTTTATCCACCACGTCATAGTCGAAGGCCTCTACAC
>CAVIFH010000246.1:0-3612 GCA_963641615.1 bacterium
ATTCTACTCCGCTGTCCTTCATTTCACGCATTGCCGAACAGCTCCTTCATCAGTTCCGTTTCTTCCGCTTCAAGCCCCTTTATCTCCGCAAAGATATCCTCGCTCGGCACCGGCGGCGTGAATTTATAAAACAGGCGTGTAAAGGGCACTTCATAGCCGATTTTGTCCTTGCTTCTGTCAAGATAGGCATTGGGGTTATAGGGCAGGACATTCTTTTTCATGTATTCGTCGATGTCCTCATTAAGCGGAATGAGCTCATTGTCGCTTGCACCCTTAACCGGCTGCATTTTGCCTTTTTTCAGAATCGGTTTGCCGCTCTCATCGCACTGCGCCGTTTCAACGGTCACTTTCGTAAAGCCGAAAAAGCTGTTGTCGAACACCTTGGATTCAACGGTTAGGCCGTTACTCTCAAATACACCCTCCGAGAAGCTCTCATACGCTTTCATAATCAGCGCAATGCAGTTGTCGTCCAGATCCACGCGCTTGTTGCCGATGTTCTTGCGGCGCTTGACAAAGCATTTGGATGCGTCGATGAGCTGCAGCTTGCCCCGCCGTTCTGCGGGCTTTCCCTTGGAGAGCACCCAGATATAGGTGGAGATGCCGGTGTTGTAGAAAAGGTCTGTGGGCAGTTGGATGATGGCCTCCACCAGATCTCCCTCAATCACATAGCGGCGAATCTCGCTGGCACCGCTCCCCGCGTCGCCGGTAAAGAGGGAGGAGCCGTTTTGAATGATGGCCATCCGTCCGGTGCCTGCCTTCAGCTTCTTCACGCCGTTGAGCATGAAAAGCATCTGCCCGTCGGAGACCGCAGGCAGTCCCGGCCCAAAGCGCCCTTCATAGCCGAGCTTGTGTTCCTGCTCCACCTCATTCTTTTCCCGCTTCCAGTCGATCCCAAAGGGAGGGTTGCTGATAATATAGTCGAAGGTGAAGCTGGCGAATTTGTCATCGCTGAGGGTATCGCCGTACTTCATGCCGGATGCGTTGCCGCCCTTGATCAGCATGTCGGATTTGGCAATGGCGTAGGTCTCGGGGTTAAATTCCTGCCCATAGCAGGTAAGCGCCGCCTCTGCGTTGATGTCATGCAGCCGTTCGGAGAGACAGCCCAGCATCTGGCTGGTGCCCATGGCCATATCATAGGCGGTTTTGACACAGCCGTTTTTGCGAATTTCCTCTTTCTCAGGGGCAATCAGAAGCTCTGTCATCAGGTAGATGATATCCCGGCTGGTGAAGTGTGCACCGGCCTGCTCATCGTAGGATTCGCTGAATTTGCGGATCAGCTCCTCAAAGATATACCCCATGTCCGCGGAGGTAATTTTATCCGGGTCCATATTTGCCTTGGGGGAATTGAATTCCTGTATCATCAGGTACAGGACGTTTCCCTTGACCATGGTGTTAACCGTTTTGGAGAATTCGAAATTTTCAATAATATCTGCCACATTGGCGGAAAATCCCCGCAGGTAATCTTCAAAATTAGCTTCGATATTATCCGGGTCGGCAGCGAGCTTTGCAAAGTCAAAATTGCTGACGTTGTAAAATTTGTGGCCGGTCGTGCGGGTCAGCACCCCCTCAACGAGCATGCTGTTGGCACCGGCGGAAGCGAGCTTCTGATAGGCAGCCAGGGCGGCCTGCTTTGTGGGGGCGAGGGCATCGTCAAAGCGCTTCAGCACGGTGAGAGGAAGAATGACCTTGCCGTACTCATGGGGCTTGAAGAGACCCACTAGGTGGGTGGCACTCTCCCAGATTAAATTTGCTTTTTCCTGAATGTTTATGTTAGTCTGCCTCTGCAGCTCGTCAATTGTCATGAAATGATCCTCCATGGTGTGAATGCAATTTGCCGATTTTGCCTGCATCTTGTTACTTAGCTCAGTATACCACAGAAAAAAACGATTTTACAAGAAAGATTTCGCTTTTCGTGTTAAATGCGTCTTTCACGGAATAACCCCCCGGGGGGCTTGCGGGGAAACGGGGATTCTGCTAGGATATTCCACAGTTTCAGTATATACGGAAGGAATTTATGAGATGAAATTATTTCGCTTTGCGGCATTTTTACTTGCGGTGCTGATGCTGCTGCCCTGCGCGGCAGCGGCGGCGCAGGAGCCGACGACAATATATTACGGCAGCGGAGACTATACGCGCATTAATCCTGCTATGGATGAGCACGGCGAAATCAACGCGCTGCTGTTTGACGGACTGACCGACCACGACGCGGACAACAGCATCATTCCCCGGCTTGCCAGATCCTGGGAGTATGACGAGGATACCTATACCTATACGTTTTATCTGGAGCAGGGTGTAAAGTGGCACGATGGTGAGAAATTCACAGCGGAAGATGTAAAATTTACAATCGAGGCCATTATGGACCCGGAGAACGGGTCAGAGAATGCGCCGAATTATGAGGACGTGGAGGAAATTACGGTAATTGACCCGTATACGGTCTCTTTCCGCCTGTCCGCGCCCAATTATGCTTTCCTGGAGTACATGACCATGGCGATTCTCCCCAAGCACCTGCTGGAGGGGGAGGACATGCAGACCTCCGACTTTTTCCGCTCCCCCGTGGGCACCGGCCCCTATAAGCTTACCGAGTGGGATGAGGGCCAGGCAATCATTCTGGAAAAGAATGAGGAATATTTCGCGGGAAAAGCCAATATTGACCGGATCGTATTCAAGATTGTCACGGATGACAGCGCAAAGGCACTGCAGCTGCGCTCCGGGGAGCTGACCCTCTCGCAGGTCACGCCGAAGGACGCCGCCATTTTTGAAAATGATGGTGTGCACACGGTGTATGACGAGACGACCTCCGACTACCGGGGAATCTTATACAATTTCCGGAATGAATACTGGCAGGAAAACGCGGACCTGATCCCGGCCATCAGCTGCCTGATTGACCGTCAGCAGATCGTGGACGTGGTGCTGCTGGGAAAGGGCGAGACTGCCTACAGCCCCCTGCAGCGCAATGTTTATAATGCAGAGGATATGGAGCACTACGACTATGACCCGGAGCGGGCAGAGCAGATGCTGCTGGATGCCGGGTGCGAAAGAGGAAGCGACGGCTGCTGGTACCGCGGCGGGGAGAAAATCGGCTTTGTGATCAACGCGACCTCCGGCGATCAGGTGCGCATCGACATGGCGCAGATTGCCGCGCAGCAGCTGCAGAGCGCAGGGCTGGACGTCAGCGTGAATGTCCCTGTGGGCGGCATTGACTGGGATACACAGCAGTGCTGCATCATCGGCTGGGGCTCTCCCTTTGACGCGGATGATCACACCTATAAGGTGTTCGGCACAGAGAAGGGCGCCAATTACTCCGGCTACTCCAATGCGGAGGTGGACGAATACCTTACAAAGGCGCGGCAGACGGATGATCCGGAAGCTCGAAAAGAATACTACAGACTCTTCCTGAATGCTCTTGCAGAAAAGCCGGCCTATACCTTCTTCTGCTACATTGATGCAATTTATGTTGCCGACAGCCGCATCCACGGTATTCTGACCGATACCGTACTTGGCCACCACGGCGTCGGAATTTTCCGGAATGTCTGCGAGTGGACCTTGGACTGACTGGCCTAAGGCAATACCGCTGGGTTTGTCTGCGGCCTTCACCGGATCTTTTGCCCCAAT
>CAVIFH010000247.1:0-3599 GCA_963641615.1 bacterium
GTCTGAGGCAATCGATAATATTTTGATGGTCGGGGCCATGAAGGCCGAGGGGAAGGTTGGAAAGATCCTCGTCACCGGGTGCCTTTCTCAGCGCTATCAGGATGAAATCGTAAAGGAAATGCCGGAGGTTGACGGCATTCTGGGAACAGGGAGCTATACGGAGATTGTTCCAGCGATCCGGTCTCTTCTGGAGGAGAAAAAGGTTGCAGACTTTAAGTCCATAGATGCACCGGAGGAGGAAACCGGGCGTATTCTCACAACGCCGAAGCATTATGCCTACATCAAGATTGCAGAAGGGTGCGATAACCATTGCGCCTATTGCATTATTCCGTCTCTGCGGGGAAAGTATCGCAGCCGGGATCCGGAGCAAGTGCTTGCGGAGGCAAGGAAACTGGCGAAGGCTGGTGCGAAAGAACTGATCGTCGTGGCGCAGGATACCAGCCGCTATGGTACGGATCTGCCGGGACACAAACGCCTTCTGCCGCAACTGCTGCGGGACCTGTGCAAAATTGACGGCATCCGCTGGGTACGCGTGCATTATGTCTATCCGGACGAAATTGATGATGAGTTTATTCAGACTGTCGCGCAGGAGCCTAAGATCGTGAAATATCTGGACATTCCGATACAGCACTGCAACGATCGCATCTTGAAATTGATGAATCGGCGGGGAAATGGTGCATTCCTGCGGGAGCTCCTGAAAAAATTGCGGGATCAGATCCCGGGAGTTGTGATCCGTACGAGCCTGATTACCGGCCTTCCCGGAGAGGGAGAGACGGAATTTGCGGAGCTGTGCGATTTCCTGCGTGATACGCGCATGGAGCGTGTCGGTGTTTTCCCGTTTTCACCGGAAGAGGGGACAGCTGCTGCGGAAATGGAGCATGTAGACACGGATACCGCAATGGCGCGGGCGCAGCAGATTGAGATGATTCAGTCTCAGATTATGGATGATTATAACGACTCTATGATTGGAAAAACCCTTGATGTCTTGGTAGATGGATACGACGAAGAGTATAATCAGCCATACGGGAGAACCTTTGCGGACTCCCCGGAGATTGACGGACGCGTATGGATCGCTTCTGAGGAAGCGCTTCACGAGGGCGATTTTGTCCGGGTTGCAATCGACGGCGTTCAGGATGGCGATCTGACCGGGTATGTGGCAGAGGAGGAAGCATAATGACAACGGCAAGTAAGATTACACTGGTTCGTGTTTTTATGATTCCGGCTTTAATGGGAACCATGTATTTAAGCAAGGGCATGCCCGGCGCGTGGATGATTGCATCGCTGGTACTCTTTATTTTGGCGAGTGTTACGGACTATGTAGACGGGCAGATTGCGAGAAAATGCAATCAGGTCAGTGATTTTGGAAAATTCCTCGATCCTCTTGCGGACAAGCTCCTGACCATTGCGGTCATGACAATGTTCTGCGAATGGGGCAGATTCCCGGCCTGGGCATTGATGCTCGTTCTGACCCGGGAGTTTGCCGTTACCGGATTGCGCCTGGTTGCGGTGGGGAAGGGAAATGTGATTGCCGCCGCCTGGAGCGGAAAAGTAAAAACCGCCAGTTCAATGGTCGGCCTGTGTGCAATTCTGCTTTTCCCCCAGAGCGAAATCCTGATTGATATTGTGATTGCGGTGATCGTGATTACCACAGTTTATTCCGGCACGGAATATTTTGTGAAAAACTGGTCGTGCCTCTGGGAATAGATTTTTTTGTACAGGGGCAGCGGGAGCAGACCTGACGGAAAGCGGGTCTGCTTTTGTGTTGCCTGTTTGCCGTTTGAATAATTCAAAAAAGTGAGGGAACAAGGATGAACGAAAAAGAAATCGGCGAAATTCGGCGCCACATGCGCCGTGACCGCAGCAATATGACAGCAATCTACGGATGCTTTGTCAATGACAATCGGGAAATCATCGCGCAGTATCGCGCAGGCACGGGCATTATGTCTGAGAATGAGTCTGACCGGTACTTTGGCATTCTGCGGAAGGTGCTGTCAGGCTCGGTAGGGAAGAACCTGATTGACCTGACATTTCAGACCAGTCAGGTAGCAGGAAGTCCGGAGCATAAGCTGTTGATGGATCTGCGCAGCTGCAAGCTGGAAGATGACGCGCTTCGGGAAGAATTTTATCAGAAGATGATCAATTCCATCGCATTGGAGGGCAACTATCTGATCCTCATGGGATGCGATACCTATGATGTGCCATTCAAGGGCAAGGATGATTTCCAGCAAAAGGATTCCTCCGATGAAAGCTACACCTATTTGCTTTGCGCGGTTTGTCCTGTAAAGCAGACAAAGGCCAATCTGCATTATGTGCCGGAGGAAAAAATGTTCCATGATGGTGCCATGAGTCAGCCGGTTGCGGCCCCGGAATTCGGATTCCTGTTTCCGGCCTTTGACAATCGCTCTACAAACATCTACAATGCGCTGTACTACACCCATAACATAAAGGAAAATCAGGATTCCTTTATTGAAGCCGTATTCAATACTCCCGTTTCGATGCCGGCGGCAGAGCAGAAAAAGAACTTTGAATCTCTGCTGGCGTCATCCTTAGGGGAGGAATGCAGCATGGATGTGGTCCAGACGGTTCATGAGCAGATTTGTGAGCGAATTGCGCTTCACAAGGAAAGCAAGGTACCGGAGCCCCTTGTGGTCGATAAAGAGGTATTTAAGGATGTCCTGGCCTCCAGCGGGGTATCGGAAGAGGGAATTTCCAAATTCAGTGTGCAGTATGATGAGACATTTGGCTTTGAGTCGGAACTGTACCCGCAGAACATCATTGACAGCAAGCATTTTGAGGTCTGTACGCCGGATATTGCAATTAAAATTGATCCCACCCGTACTGACCTGATAGAGACGCGGATTATCGGCGGCGTGAAGTATATCATGATTCAGGCAGATGAAAATATAGAGGTAAATGGGGTAAATATATCTCTGCCGGGGAACGAACCGGCACAGTCAGATAAATAACCGGGAATACTGCAAGCCTCGGATGGACTGACAGAATCAATGCTGCGCAGCAGGATTCTGCCGATCCATCCGAGGCTTTTTAAACCGAAAAGTGTGACACTTCCGGGCTGCTTTGAGAGAAGTAAAAGCAAAATGTAACTTTTTGTAACCTTCAAAGGAGAATACGTCATCTTGTGCGCGGAATCGGAATTGTATTTATAAAAATCTTAAGAATTAGAATTTTTGAAGATATTTCGCCTGTTTTGCGGAAAAATAGAGCAAAAAACTTAAACTGGAAAAACCGGAAGGCTGCGGAATTAAAACAGCCTGAAATTATTTTGTAATTATTTTTGTAATTTATTGTAAATTCCCTATTGACGAAATCGGCAAAAGCATATATAATACGCCTATAAATCAGAGCGCCTGAGAGTGTACCATATCTGTGCAGTTATCCGGCCTCAATTTGAAAACAATTTTAGGAGGAAAAACAAATGAAAACAGTTAGTAAAAAGCTATTCAGCCTTCTGCTGGTAGCAATCCTGCTGGTTTCCGCACTTCCCTTCCAGGCGTTTGCTGATGCGCACAATGAGAACGATGCAGCCCACGTCTCCGACGTTTGGTACAATGATGCGTCAAGCCACTGGCAGCTGTGCC
>CAVIFH010000248.1:0-3588 GCA_963641615.1 bacterium
CCCTGTCACAGATGAGTCCTGAAAACATGAGAAAAGTTGGCGATCGGCTTGAACAGGAACGCGACAACTTTACCCATTACAATGCCTCTCGCCGGGAGATCCAGTATAACAATGCCCCAGCGGAACCCATTACGGGACCGTCGGTGAAAGATATGCCAACTTTTGATCCGGATGCAGAATTAACCGGTTTGACATTGACGATCCCCTCCTGGACAAGATCGTAAGCGTCAACTCATCGAGCATCTTGCACGCGCTTCTCAAATGTGCCACAATACTCCCGTATAGTAGCGGAGAGTATATGCGATTCGCGTATACTCTCCAAGATACGGGGGTATTTTTATGGACAAGGACCTACAAACACTCAACAACCAGAACAAACTGGCCATGTGGGCCAATCGGATCTCAGCGTGCCGAAGCAGTGGACAGAACGTGAAGACATGGTGCAAAGAAAACGGTATCTGTGAGCAAACCTATTACAAATGGCAGAAACGGCTGTTCGAGATAGCGAAAGCTCAGAGCAAAGTTCAATTTGCGGAAGTGCCGCTGGCTCAGCCAGTTCGTGCAGACAATATTGCTGTGACGGTTCGTGTTGCCGGAGTGGAAGCAGATATTCACAGCGGTGCGGATACAGTTACAATTGAAACCGTTTTGCGGACACTAAAGTCATGCTAAACGAATTTCATGCCGGGAAGGTTTACATTGCCTGCGGATACACCGACCTTCGCCGGGGCATTGATGGTCTGGCAGGCATGGTTCAGCAGCAGTTTCAGCTGGATCCATTTACAAACACACTTTTTTTGTTCTGTGGCAGACGAAGGGATCGGATCAAGGCGTTGTACTGGGAGGGAAATGGATTTCTCCTTTTGTACAAGAGACTGGAAAGTGGCAGCTTTCAGTGGCCCAGAAACGGAGATGAAGTGCGGGAGCTGACGCCACAGCAGTACCGCTGGCTGATGGAGGGCCTGAGCATCGAGCAGCCTAAAGCCCACCGTCCAGTGGAAGGGATCACCTTCATTTAAGCTCATTTAGTTTCGAAAAATTCGTTGAAAATACTAGCTTTTTCGGACATTTTGTGGTTAAATAGAGCTATGGATAACAAGACGAATTTCAGTACAAGCAACACGGAAATGGTTCAAATTTCCCGTGCGGAATATGAGAAGTTTCAGGAGGACCGCGCCTACATCGCCGAACTGGAGCAACAGCGTCAGTGGCTCATGGAGCAGCTGAAGCTGCTGAAACGGAAGCAATTCGGCTCCAGCTCGGAGAAAGCCTCTGAGGAAGTCATGGAGCAGATGAGCCTGCTCTTTGACGAGGCTGAGGCTTGTGCGTACACGGAGCAGAAGGAAGAGACTGCAGTCAAAGCGCACACCCGGAAGAAGAACTCCGGCAGTGTGCGGGATGTTATTCCCAAGGATATTCCTGTGGAGGAGATCATCCATGAGCTGCCCGAGGATCAGCGTGCCTGCCCCCAGTGCGGGGAAGAAATGGTGGTCATCGGCAAGGAGGTCCATGAATCCCTGAAGCTTATTCCTGCAAAAGCAGTGCTTCAGAGAGATATTTACTACACCTACGCCTGTAAGAGCTGCGAGAAAAACGACATTTCCACACCGGTCGTAAAAACGCCCAAAGAAGCCACCATCATTCCGGGAAGCTTTGCCTCCCCGGAGGCGGTAGCACACCTTGCTGTACAGAAATTCGTTATGGGCTCACCTCTATACCGTCAGGAGCAGGAATGGAACCGGCAGGGTCTGATGCTGTCCCGGCAAACCATGTCCAACTGGCTGCTGCGGTGTGCGGCGGATTGGCTGAAGCCGGTATATGATGTTCTGCATGAACAGCTGGTCAAGAGGGATCTACTCCATGCGGATGAAACGGAGCTTCAGGTACTTCGTGAACCAGACAGGAAGGCACAGTCCAAGAGCTATATGTGGCTCTACAGAACCAGCGGCGATGCAGATCATCCCATTGTGCTGTATGAATACCAGGCAGGTCGAAGTGGAGATTACCCGAAGGCCTTTCTGGAAGGATTCAAAGGGTATCTGCAGACCGACGGATATGCCGGGTATCATTCTGTAGAGAATGCAATCCATGTCGGCTGTTGGGCTCATGCACGGAGAAAGTTTGACGAAGCTGTGAAAGCACAGCCAAAGGGAAAACGCTCCCCCACTGCGGAGCAGGGCGTGGCTTACTGTTCAAAGCTGTTCGAACTGGAGAAGGAATACACGAAGAAAGAGCTTTCATTTGAAGAACGGAAACAGCAGCGGCTGGAACGGTCAAAACCGATTCTGGACGCTATGTTGGCATGGTCAAATACGAGAAATGCTGCACCAAAGTCTAAACTGGGAATGGCATTGACCTATCTGAGAAACCAGTGGGACGATCTGAATCGTTTTCTGCTGGACGGCAGGATCGAACTGAGCAACAACCGGGCAGAACGAAGCATCAAGCCCTTTGTCATGTCCCGGAAGAACTTCCTGTTTGCAAATACACCCCTTGGTGCAAAGAGCAGTGCAGTCATATTCAGCCTGATTGAAACTGCAAAGGAGAATGGTCTGGATCCATACCGGTATCTTACCTGGGTACTGAAAGCGGCACCAAAGAACAAAGGACAGGATTCAGACTGGGCGACAAAGTTGATACCGGAATATGCACCGCCGGAGTGCCGGGCGATACAACGAAAATAACGCATAACATTGAGAGCAGCTCTGCCAAAACGGAGCTGCTCATATTTATACATCCTGGAAAAATTTATATCACACGCCCGAATGGGCGAGGACAACATCATGTAGCCCCTGTAGAATATGTGCATGGGAAATATTCCCCGAAATTTACTACAGGAGGACATGATTATGAAAAAAAAAGACATCTTCCATCGGTGGCAGATACAAAGACAATCCGCTACAGCAAGCCCGGCTTCGTGCAGGATTGTCGCAGGATCAGGCTGTGGACATTCTGGATTGTGGCATCCGGACATTACAACGGTATGAAAACGGAACAAGGTTTCCTGATTGGCGCTTCCTGATGAAAATGAAGGAGTGCTACAACTGTGAGTACGCCGAGTTGTTTCCTGACGGATTGGAAATGAAAAATCCGAAGACGGAGGATGAAGGGACGTGAAATTTCCAGAGAATATAGAACTCTGCAATGTTCTGCATCGATTAGGCTCAACCGCAAACCACACCGGGTTCTTTTACATCATTTCCAGCGTATCCCTGGCAGTGGAAACCCCTGAACGACTGCTATTGGTTGCAAAGTGGCTGTACCCGGATGTGGCAAAGATTTACCATACGACTGGGATGGCTGTTGAAAGGGGCATCTGTTATGAAATTGCCCGGCTTTGGCTGAAGGATCCGAATCGGTTTCAAAGTGTGCTGGAGATACCGATGAATCGCCGCCCCACGTCATCTGAGTTCATTTCCATACTGACCGCTTATTGCAGTGCAGGGCGGGCAGCATAATTGCAAAGTATAGTATTTCGCAGTCCGATGTACTACATGGTACAGCGAGGGAGTCCTCTGCATCGGCTTGGACTCCCTCACAATTATCTCATATTCGATTGATCTGCGGAAGATGCCGTGGGAGTTGACG
>CAVIFH010000249.1:0-3581 GCA_963641615.1 bacterium
GCGCTGAAGGATCTGCCCTACCCCAAGAGCGAAGCCCCCATGAAGGAAGTACCAAAAGGCGCGTACATCTCCTGGCAACCGGGGGCAATCTCCCGGAAAATGGCCAGCGGGAAGTGCTTCGAGGAAACCCAGCTGGCAGACGTGGGGCTGGTGGTGCCGGACGGTGAGAACTATCAGGACATCATGGTGCTGGTGCTTCAGACCCTGAAAAAGGGCGACAAGATCCGCTACGCGCATCTGACCGATGTGCAATACATTGCCGACATCAAGAAACGGTGCATCACCATGGAGGTATGCGCCAGACAGGAGGCGGATGCATGAGTGAGGATCGAGAGCAACGCCAACACGACGGAGCTGGAGAAGCTGTCCGTCAGCTTCACCAAACTGCGCGACCTGGGACAGAGCGAAAAGGTCAAGTCCGCCCTGGTCGAAGCCGCACAGGATATCACGAAACAGCAAAAGCAACTGGTGAAGCAGAGAGCAAAAAGCCATCCTCGGGGACAGCTGGAAGACGCCGTAAAAGCCGGAAATCCGTATAGCGGAGCTTTCGGCGCGGTGATCAAGTTCGGCTGGGAACAGAAGGGCGTATCCGGATCGAAGAGCAAATACCGGGATGCTAAGGGAAAGCGGCGGAACGTCAGCACGGTGGCCGACTACGCTGCCATCCTGGAGTATTCCGCCAAGCGGAAACTGCGGCACCTGGAAGAGGGCTTCGAGAACGGAAAAGAGGCGGCAACAAGCCGTCTAGAATCGCTCCTCAGTGCGGAGATTGAACGGCTTACCCGATAAATCCCCCACTTGGTGGGAAAACTCACGATCTCAGGAGGAAATTACGATGCGTGATTTCTGGAAAATGACGAAAATGGAGGGCGATCAGCCCCGCGCCGTACTGTGGGTGCAGGGCGAGATTGAAGCCTCCGAGCCCTGGCTGAATGAACAGCTAGGCATCTGCGCGCCGGACACCTTCCGCCGGGCGCTGGAAGAAGCGGAGGGCATGCCCCTGACGGTGGTCATTGACTCCATCGGCGGGAACGTGCTCAGCGGCCTGGCCATGTATGGCATGCTCCGCCAGCGCACCGGCGAAACCGCCGCAGAGGTCCATGTGGCCTACAGCGCGGCAACGCTGATCCTAGCAGGATGTGACAAGGGCAAGCGGATGCTGACCCCTGGTGCCACCCTGCTGTACCACAACCCGGCCACCATTGCCCAGGGAGACCACAGGGAACTGGCAAAGACAGCGGAATTCTTGGAGAAGCTGAAGGAAAACGTCATTGCCGCCTACGTGGATGCCACGGGAAAGGACGCAGAGGAAATCAGCGCCCTGATGGACGCCGAAACCACCTACACAGCAGAGGAAGCCATTGCCGCCGGATGGGCGGACAGCATCCTGGAACGCGCCGGAAACGGCGCCGAACTGCTGGGCGGCATGTCTGCCAGCGCCTACGCCAAGGCCAGCATGACCGCCAATGAGGAAATGATCCGCAAGACCCTGAATAGGGCTGAGGATAGCGAAAGGGCACGCATTGCCCTGTATGCCCGCGAACTGCGGGAGAGAGGATGAAGACTATGACCGTACAGGAACTGGACATCACCATGGAGTCCCTCCGCGCGCAGATCCGCACGGGCTCCGACGAACTGCTGACCATGACCGGCGACAAGGCCGTGACCATGGAGCAGATCAAGCAGAAGAAGGCCGAAATGGACGAGATGCGGGAGCGCCTTGCCACCATGGAAGCCGAAAAGGCCAAGATGGCCGCCAATTTCGCCGCCAAGGCAGAAGGAAAGAAGGAAATTACCATGAACAAACAGGAAGCTGTCGGCATGTTCTACCAGGCCGTACTGAGCGGCGCACCCGTCCCTCAGATGGCCTATGAGCACCTGGGCACCAAGCCCGAGAACGAAAACCAGGGCTACGGCGCCAAGCTGGTGCCCACCACCCTGAGCAATGACATCCTCATGGAGCCCCAGGTGAAGAACCCCCTCCGCGAGAAGATGACCATTACCAACATCACCGGGCTGAAGATCCCCAAGCTTGGTTTCTCTGTGGCTGACGACAGCTTTGTGGCCGCTGACGGCGAATCTGCCAAGGAACTGGCCGCCACCGGCGACACCGTGGACTTTGGCCGCTATGAGCTGGCACTGAAGGCTACCGTTTCTGAATCCCTGCTTCGCTCCACCCCTCTGGACGTGGAAGGCGCTGTGGACGCCGCCCTGCAGTCTGCCCAGGCCGCCAAGGAACTGAGCGTGCTGTTTAACACCGCACCCACCACCGAGCTGAAGCACATGAGCCTGTACGGCAACGACATCAAGGAAGTCACCGGCACGGACCTGCTGGACGCTGTAATGGCTGCCACTGCCGACCTGGAAGACGCCTATCAGGCCAACGCCTGCGTGGTGATGCGCCGTCAGGACTATGTGGCCTTCCTGCGCACCCTGGCCGGCTCTGACGCGCTGTGGGGCAAGAAGCCTGAAGACGTGATCGGCTATCCCGTGATCTTCTGCGAGAAGGCTACCACCCCCGTTGTGGGCGACTTCAGCTACCTGCACATGAACTTTGAGGGCGACAACTACTACGACACCGACAAGGACGTGGACAAGCGCCTGCGCATCTTCACCCTGAATGCAGAGTATGATATTCAGATCAAGATGAAGTCCGCTTTCCGCCTGGCCAAGGTCAGCGGCTAATAGCCCTGCTAAAAGGACACGCGAAGGAGTCCAGAGGGCGAGGGTCTTCGACCCACTAAAAGCCCTCTGGCTCCCTCTTAAGAAAGGAATGATACGATGGCTACGAAAACCATTTCCACCGTGAAGCCTGCCTATGAGCTGACGGTGAAAGATCTGGTCCTCTGCTTCCGCAAGGATGGCCAGTACGAGGAAACCCTGACCAAGATGCCCACGGTGAAGACCATTTCTGTGGCGCCTGATTCTTCCAGCAAGAAGATCTACGCCTCCGGCGGCATCTATGACACCACCGTGAACGTGCGCGGCGCCACCATTACCCTGGATGTAGTCGCCCTGGGCGAAGCTCTGGGGCTGACCGCCGCAGGCTCCACCGTGAACGGCGCAACGGCCTATGACGTGCAGCTCCCCCAATTGCCGGAATTCGGTCTGGGCTACGTGTGCGAGGACAGCGACGGCAAGGAAGTCTACTACTGGCACCCCCGTTGCAAGCTGACCCCCTCGGACGAGGAACACAACACCAGCGATGACAGCGACATTGACCCCAGCGTGTCCGCCACGGTGGAGTGCATGACCACGGATGAGGGCATCTGGAAGATGCGCTATTTCACCAGCAAGGCCACCGGCACTGCCAAGACCTCTGACGAGTTCTTCAGCGCGACCCCCTACACGGCCGCAGAGCTGGAAGCACTGGCACAGTAACACAAAAACCGCCTCCGGCGTAAGCAACCGGAGGCGGGAAACCCTACAAGGAGGCACCTATGCAGTACGGGGACTTTTCCTTTAACGGCATCCTGGCCAGCGACATGGGCGTGATTGTCACCAGCCAGGTGCAGTACATCCGGCCACAGGAAACGGTCAGCACGGTACAGGTGCCCGGCCGCAGCGGCGTGGTGACCCTG
>CAVIFH010000250.1:0-3579 GCA_963641615.1 bacterium
GGAGAAAGCATAGCACTGGACTGTTTTTTCATTCTCCCGGTAGACAAGGGCCATGACCCCGTTGACCCAGGCATAATTCTGGTCAAGCTCCCGATTTTCGGAAATAAAAAGCTTCGATACTTCAAACGTGCTCATGCCGACCACGGCATTGAGAATATTCTCGCTTTTGGCGCACAGTTCCTTCTGGATGTTCCGGCAAAAATCCAGCATCTGCGCGTCTGTGAAGCTGCTCAGGTCCGTCGCTCTGGAGAAGGACTTCGTCAGAGGCGCGTCCTCCGGGATCGGCACCGCAATCGTATCCTGCTTCAGGGCAGAGCTGATGACAAATCCCTTTTCGATTTTTTCCGCCACCGCCGGGATATCCTCATCAATGTCGTCAAGGGAATACTCGTAGAAGCATTTCCCGCTGCTGACCTTCACAACGAATCCGCACTCGGTATCATTTCCGTTGCTGATGCTGCCGGTGGTTTTATCCACGCGGATGGATTTTGAATGGTTATCCACACCCAGGACGCTTACATAGGCATACTGCTCTCTCAGGGCGGCCACAAGGGCTTTGGCACGCTCTCTTCTGGAATTTAAAAATTCGGAAAAAGCCAATCTGATACCTTCTTTCTTTTTTTCTGCATTATATCCTTTTTTTCAACTGAATACAACATTAAAATTCAGGAGGCCGCGAAAGGCGGTCTCCTGAAAAAATCGGGGGATAATCACTTTGGTGCGTGGCAGGAGCCATGCATGGCGCAGTGGGCGCAGTTATTGCCGCAGGAGGATTTTCCCTGCTTCTTCTGCCGAATCAGCGAACGGGCAATCAGGAACACCACTGCCAGCAGGATGATGCATGTCACAATCGTTCCGATATTGGAAGAAATCCATTGCAGCATCGCAATTCACTTCTTTTCTAAGGGGAATTTACATCTGGGAAAGCTTTGTGGCTTCCTTGTAGGGACGAACCAGCATGTAAATCAGTGCCGCAAGTGCTGCAACCGCAGCAATCAGACCCAGAACATTTACATTTCCGGTGAAGACACCGCCGAACTGATTGATCATCAGGGAAATCACATAGGCGAAGCCGCACTGATAGGCAATGGCGAACCAGGTCCACTTTGCGTTGTTCATCTCGCGCTTGATGGCGCCGATTGCCGCAAAGCAGGGAGCGCACAGCAGGTTAAACACCAGGAAGGAGTAGCCGGTAATGCCATTGAAGGCGCTGCCCAGAGTCTCATAAACCGTGCCTTCTCCGCCGCCGTACAGGATGCCAAGGGTGCCGACGATATTCTCTTTCGCAACCAGGCCGGTAATCGAAGCAACGGCCGCCTGCCAGTTGCCCCAGCCGAGAGGCGCAAAGATCCAGGCAATTGCGCTGCCAATCTTGGCAAGGATGGAATAGTCAATCTCGTCCTCGGAGAGCATACGGAACCCGTCCTCTGCCCAGCCGAAATAAGTGGTGAACCACACAAAGATGGTGGAAAGCAGGATGATGGTGCCGGCCTTCTTAATGAAGCTCCAGCCGCGCTCCCACATGCTGCGCATGACATTGCCGAGGGTCGGCATATGGTAGGCAGGCAGCTCCATAACGAAGGGAGCAGGCTCGCCCGCGAACATCTTTGTCTTCTTCAGGCAGATGCCGGATACGATAATGGCAGCCATACCGATGAAGTAAGCAGAGGTGGAAACCCATGCGCTGCCGCCAAACAGGGCGCCCGCGATCATCGCAATGAAGGGTACCTTCGCGCCGCAGGGGATGAAGGTGGTGGTCATGATGGTCATGCGGCGGTCGCGCTCATTCTCGATGGTACGGGATGCCATAATGCCCGGGACACCGCAGCCGGTGCCGATGAGCATAGGAATGAAGGACTTGCCGGACAGGCCGAATTTACGGAACACACGGTCAAGAACGAATGCGATACGGGCCATGTAGCCGCATGCCTCCAGGAAGGCCAGCATCAGGAACAGAACCAGCATCTGCGGCACAAATCCGAGGACCGCACCCACACCGGCAACAATGCCGTCCAGGATCAAGCCGGAAAGCCAGTCCGCAACGTTTGCCTTCTCCAGCAGGTCGCCGACCAGTGCAGGAATGCCGGGGATCCATACGCCGTAGTCAGCAGGATCAGGCTCCTCGCCCATTTCCTCAAGGGTCTTGGCAGCAGCCTCGTAATCTTCCACGGTTGCGGTCTCTTCGCTGACTTCCAAGGTCTCTTCGTCTTCCACGTCGTAGGTGAAGCTGCCGTCCTCCGGCTCACCGTTCTCTTCTACATAGGCTTCATAGCCGTCTACGATTGCGGAGGCCTCGCTCCACTTTTCGGAAAGCTCGTTATATTCAGAGGAGCCGATGCCGAACAGGTGCCAGCCGTCGCCGAATACGCCGTCATTTGCCCAGTCGGTCGCAGGGGCGCCCACGCCAACCATTGCGATCCAGTAAACCAGATACATCACGACCGCAAAAATCGGCAGGCCCAGCCAGCGGTTTGTTACGATGCGGTCGATCTTATCAGAGGTGGAGAGAGAGCCTGCATTGTGCTTCTTGTAGCACTGCTTGATCACCTGACCGATGTAGACATAGCGCTCATTGGTGATGATGCTCTCCGCGTCATCGTCCAGCTCCTTCTCCGCAGCCTTGATGTCCTCCTCAATGTGGGACACAACGCTCTCGCCCAGATTCAGCTGAGACATTACCTTGTCGTCGCGCTCGAAAATCTTAATGGCGTACCAGCGCTGCTGCTCTTCCGGCATGGTGTGCACGGCTGCTTCCTCAATGTGTGCGATCGCATGCTCAACAGGGCCGGAGAATGTATGCATCGGAACCGTCTTCGTGTTCTTTGCAGCATCGATTGCAGCCTCCGCCGCCTCCATGATGCCGTCGCCCTTCAGTGCGGAAATCTCAACGACCTTGCATCCCACTGCCTTGGAAAGTGCCGGAATGTTGATCTTATCCCCATTCTTGCGGACGACATCCATCATGTTGATGGCAATCACAACAGGGATGCCCAGCTCTGTCAGCTGCGTGGTCAGGTACAGGTTGCGCTCCAGATTGGTGCCGTCAACGATGTTCAGGATCGCGTCCGGACGCTCGTTGATCAGGTAATTACGGGCAACGACTTCCTCCAGTGTATACGGAGAGAGAGAGTAAATGCCGGGAAGGTCCGTAATGGTCACATCCGCATGCTTTTTCAGCTTTCCTTCCTTCTTCTCCACAGTAACGCCGGGCCAGTTGCCAACGAACTGGTTGGATCCGGTCAGTCCGTTAAACAGGGTTGTTTTACCGCTGTTCGGGTTGCCGGCAAGAGCAATTTTAAGCTCCACAATAATTCCTCCTCTTTCTGTCAGCTGCTGCTGACATCAAACTGATCTTAAGACAATTTTAGAAGGGGCTCTGCCCCAGGGGATCACTGATTTACTCTACCTCAATCATCTCTGCATCCTCTTTGCGGATGGAGAGCTCGTAGTCACGGACGTTAATTTCGATCGGGTCGCCCAGAGGTGCTACCTTGCGCACATAGATCTGCACGCCCTTGGTCACGCCCATGTCCATAATGCGGCGCTTTACAGCACCCTCGCCGTGAAGCTTTACAACCT
>CAVIFH010000251.1:0-3572 GCA_963641615.1 bacterium
GAGCTGTACTACATTCCCGCGGGCACTGTACACGCCATCTGCAAGGATATCCTGATTGCGGAAATTCAGCAAAGCTCCAACATCACGTATCGTGTTTACGATTACGGCCGCAGAGGCATTGACGGGAAGTCACGCCCGCTGCACATAGAGCAGGCACTGCGGGTAATGAAGCTGCAGCCGGCACGTTTTGACTACAATTTTGGCGGTCATCTCGCGCGCAGTGCATACTTTACGGTAGACCTGCTTCACTCCGGCGACAGATGCTGCTGTGATGAGGAGTCCTTTACTTCCCTGCTGATTCTCGATGGCGAAGGGCAGATTTGCTGTGGTGAGGAGACGATGGACGTACGCAAGGGCGACAGTCTGTTTATCCCTGCGGACAGCGGCGAATGCATGCTGAGCGGAAGCATACAGGCTCTTTGCACCCGCGTCGGAACGGTCTGACATTTTTTATAGACAGGAAGAAAGCTTTTTTGAAAAACATGTCTTCGTATGAAACGGAAGAGGAGCGAATTCGCCGCCATATCCGCACGGAGCTTTCCCGAAAGGATCGCTTCAAAAACTGGTGGTATTACCACCGGCATATTGTTCTGATCTGTGCGGCAGCGCTGCTTCTCGCCGGATATCTGTGCTCAGAGTACGCCGTTGCCAAAGAGGAGGACTACAGTGTGGCCTGGGTAGGCCGACAATACCTGTCGGAGGAAGCTGCAGCGTTTCTGGAAAACACCCTTGCCGCCTATGGAACCGATTTAAACGGAGACGGAGAAACAATTGTCCGCATTCGCCAGTTTGCACTGGATATACAGAGCATTCTTTCATCCGGTGCCGCTGCCGGTCAGCAGGAATACGGCGATCTTCTGGCGCTGAACTCGGATTTAAGCTGCGGGCAAAGCATTCTGTTTCTTCTGGAGGACCCGGAAGCTTTTCAGGATTTTTGCGGTGCGCTGCTGTACCTGGACGGGAGTGAACCGGAGCAGGGAGCATCAGATTGGGAAAACATGGTAATGAAATGGTCGGATATTCTCCCCGTCTCTTCCCGGATGCCGGAAGCTGAAATTTATCTGGCCTGCCGCGGCTGCTGGATGGATGAGCAGCAGGAAACCTGGAATCATTCCCGCGCTCTGTGGGACAATTTATTTTCAGAGGTGTCAAAATGAACATCCTTTTCGACGAAAAAAGCGGAATTTTCAAGCTGGATACGCCCAACACCAGCTATGTCATGGGACTGGCGGATCAGAAATGGCTGGGACATATTTATTGGGGTGCCAGCCTTCCGGACACCGATTTGAAGTGGGTTCTTAATCTGGAGCAGTCTCCCAAAACGCCTGACACGCTGGCCCGGGAGGCACTTTCCTTCTATGACTGCTTCCCTGCCGAATACAGTGTAAGCAACATCGGCGACTTCCGGGAGCCATGTCTCACCCTTCGGACGGCCGCCGGGCAGCGGGACTGCCTGCCGATATACAAAAGTCACAGGATCCTGCACGGCAAGAGCGCACTCACCGGTCTGCCCGCAACATTTGCCTCGGGAAATCAGGCGATGACGCTGCTTATAACGCTGGCTGATGAAAACATCGGCGCTGCTATAGAGCTGTCGTACACTGTTTTTTCAGATCAGGATGCAATTGTGCGAAGCGTACGCATAAAGAACACATCCGCTGTTCCCTTTACGCTGGAAAGGGTTCTCTCCTCCTGTGTGGATCTTCCCTATGAAGAGGGCATGCAGTATCTGACTCTGCATGGCTCCTGGGCGCGGGAACGAGCCATGCAGTTTGCCGATATTGCAAAGGGCTACCAGGGGACCGCCTCCAAGCGCGGCATCAGCAGCCATCAGGAGCATCCGTTCCTGGCCGTACTTGATGCCGGGGCAAGCCAAACCTCCGGCCGTGTATGGGCCATGAATTTTGTATACTCCGGGAGCTTTCTGGCGCAGGTTCAGCGGGACCAGTTTGACCATCTGAGAATGGTCATGGGCATCCATCCGGAAGCATTTTCCTGGTATCTCGCACCGGGAGAGGAATTTCAGGCACCGGAGGTTGTATGTGTTTATTCAGGCAGCGGACTGGGCGCAATGACGCGAACCTTCCATGACCTGTACCGCGGGCACCTGATTCGAAGCAAATACCAATTTGCTCCCCGCCCCGTATTAATCAACAACTGGGAAGCAACCTATTTTGATTTTGATGAGGAAAAACTTCTCTCAATTGCCGCAAAAGCGACAAAGCTTGGGGTGAATCTGTTTGTTCTGGATGATGGCTGGTACGGGACCCGGAATACCGACAGCGGGAGTCTGGGAGACTGGAATATTGTTGACACGCGAAAGCTGCCGCATGGACTGCGCGCACTGGCAGAGAAAATAAACGCACTGGGGATGAAATTTGGTCTCTGGGTAGAGCCTGAAATGATTTCCGAGGATTCTGAGCTTTATCGCACGCATCCGGATTGGGCGATTTCCACTGCATCCCGCTTTCCGGGGCGAGGGAGAGATCAGCTTGTTCTGGATCTCAGCCGCCCGGAGGTAGAGGAATATATCTTTTCATCACTGGAGCATGTGATATCCGGTGCTGACATCTCCTATATCAAGTGGGATATGAACAGGCCGCTGACAGACCTCGGCAGCACGTTCCTGCCGCCGGAGCGGCAGGGAGAGGTCGCACACCGGTATCAGCTTGCGGTATACCGGCTGCAGGAGCGGCTTTTACAGCGATTCCCGGACCTGCTGCTGGAAAACTGCTGCAGCGGCGGCGGACGATTCGACCCGGGCATGCTTTATTACAGCCCGCAGATCTGGTGCTCGGATGATACCGATGCAATTGAACGTCTTGCCATTCAGGAAAGCACCGCCATGCTCTACCCGCTCTCAACCATCGGTGCTCACGTCTCTGCCTGCCCCAATCACACTGTCGGTCGGACGACTCCCTTTGAGACCCGGGGCATTGTCGCCATGGCAGGAACCTTCGGCTATGAATTGGATGTGACCAAGCTGTCCCCTGAGGAGCAGCAGCAGATTCCGGAGCAGATTGCACGGTACCGGAAATATCAGAGTCTCATTCAGCGCGGCGACTACTATCGGCTGGCCTCCGCCCAATTGGGGCAGAGCATCGACGCGCAGCAAATTACCGCAAAGGACGGCAGCGAAGCACTGATTATTGTCGTCAGAACTCTGAACAGGGCAAATCAGTGCCGTTTCTTCCTGCGTCTGCAGGGTCTGGATGGAAGTGCCTGCTACCGCGACTGTGAGAGCGGCATGCTGTATTCCGGAAGTGCCCTGATGAACATTGGCATTCCGATTGACCCGGCGTCGACAGATTTCACAGCAAAGTGCATTCACCTGCTTCAGGAAAGATCCTGAAGCATCGCTGCATGATACCTTGCAGCGAATCACTGCCGGATTCTTTCGGCAAAGCTGTCTCGTAAATAAGGAAACAGCAGGCCCGCTGCAGTGAATTTTCTCTTCACCGCAGCGGGCCTGCATAAATAATTGATCCGTGAAATTACTCAAGCACAGCGTTTGCAATCAGGATGTCCGCATACTGGACGGTCAAAGGATATTTCTCTGTGGCAGCTGTCAC
>CAVIFH010000252.1:0-3571 GCA_963641615.1 bacterium
TCTTCGTTGAACCCCGTAAAGTTTCATTTATGTTTATTTTTATAGTTTACTATATTCCGACAAAAAAAGATAGTCTTTTCTCCTATAAAGATTTTTAAGTTTTTTGTTTTTTGTGTCAGTGCTGAAAAATGCGCTTGCATTGCAGATGGGAATCCGTTATAATGTGTAATCATGATGGGGGAGGATGGCGTTCATGAAGGATTTGGGACTTTTGGTCTGGCTGACGCAGCTTGGACTGAGCGTCGCCTTCCCTCTTGCTGGCTTTGTTCTGCTTGGGCTCTGGCTCCACCGGAATGTAGGCTGGGGCAGCTGGACAGTCTGGTGCGGCATTGCCGTCGGGCTGATCTGCGCCGTCACCGGCTTCCGGGACTGCCTGAAAGCCATGGATAAGCTCAGCAGAAATAAAAGAAACGAAAAAGATGCATCTGTGAATTTCAACGACCATTTATGAGCAAGGAGCATTGATAACATGGACAATCGGAAAGAAATTCTTCGCCAAACCGGCGAAATCACACTGGGTGTCGCCCTGTGCACCGGACTGATGCTGGTTATTTACTACGGGATCGGAAAATTCAGCATGCAGGTGCTCTGGGGCGCCGTTGCAGGATTTGTGCTGGGTGTTTTGAATTTTCTGATCATGGCCGTCATGGCATGCCGTGCCGCCGATAAGGCGCAGGAGCAGGATGTAAACGCCGGAAAGGTTTTGATGCAGGGCTCCTACTTTGCCCGGCTGGTGCTGCTGTTTGCGGTGCTGGTCGTTCTGGCCAAGACGGGCTGGTGCGATCCGTTGGCAATGGTCATCCCGCTGGTATTTGTCCGCCCCGTAATTACGGTGATGGAACTGATGATTAAGAAAAAATCCAAGGAGGAACCCGCAAAATGAATGTTGAAGTAACCGGCCCTTCCATACTGTTCACGCTGCCGATTCTGGGCGGAATTAACGTGACGCAGACACTGCTGTCCTCTGCCATCGTAACGGTGTTGCTGTGCTGCTGCTTTGTGTGGCTGGGCAAGGGGCTTTCCAAGCGTCCCAGCGGCAAGCAGGTGCTGGTGGAAAAAGGCATCGGCATGCTGTATGACATGACCGTCCAGACCATGGGCGAGCACAACGCCAAGTGGTTCCCCTTCATCTGCACCCTGTTTCTGAGCAGCATCTGCGGAAGTCTGATCGGCATGACGGGCTTCCTGCGTTCTTCCACGGCCGACCTGAGCACGACCCTAACCTGGGCGATAATGGTCAGCGTGATCATCTGGTACAACAACATCAAGGCAAACGGCTTCCTAGGCTGGCTGAAGGGCTTTACGGAGCCTGTCGCCGTCATGACCCCCATGAACCTGGTTTCTGAAGTGGCGCAGCCCGTTTCCATGGCCTTCCGTCATTTCGGCAACGTAGCCGGCGGCGGCGTGATCACTTCCATTCTGTACACCGCTCTTTCCATGCTGTCCGCAATCATTCTCAATGCCATCTCCTCCAGCGGAATTGCGGTGTCCATTGTGATGATGGTTCTTGCGGTGGGTCTGCTGGTATGGAACAGCCGGGATAAGAAAAAATGGCGGCTTATCATCGGCATCCTGTTTGCCCTGCTGGGCGTGTTCGGTCTGCTGCAGGCACTGGATGTGATCTCCGGTGTGCCGGTGCTGGCGCTGGGCATTCCCGCCGTGCTGTCGCTGTACTTCGATATTTTCTCCGGCTTTGTCCAGGCTCTGGTCTTCACGCTGCTGACCATGGTCTATGTAGCCGGTTCCTGCCCCGAGCCCGAAGAAGAGGGCGAAAAGGCGGCAGCCTGATTTACTTTCGTCAACCATAAAAAATTTTATAAATAAACATTAGGAGGAACTTTTTATGGAATTAGCAGAAGCAATCGCAACATTGGGTAAAGCTCTGGGCGCTGGCCTGTGCATGGGCATCGGCGCTATCGGCCCCGCCGTCGGCGAAGGCAACGCCGTCTCCCACGCACTGGAAGGCATGGCTCGTCAGCCGGAGGCTACCAGCAACCTGCGTACCAACATGATCCTGGGCTGCGCCATCACCGAGACCACCGGTATCTACTCCCTGCTGATCGCTTTCGTTATCATGTTCGCCCTGTAATCCCCTTTCGTTTCATGAATTCGAAAGGAGGAAATCACATTGGGTACTGAAGGATTTATCAACGTAAACTTCTGGACTGCCCTGTTTACCCTGCTTAATTTTCTCCTGGTACTGTTCGTGGGTAAGAAATTTCTGTACGGCCCCATCATGAAAATGATTCAGGGACGCCAGAAGGAAATCGACGATATGTACTCTGCCGCAAGCTCTGCCCAGGAGGAAGCACAGTCGCTTCGCAAAGAATACCAGCAGAAGCTGAATGATGCCTCCGCTACTGCCGACCAGATGGTTCAGCAGGCTGTGACCCGCGCGCAGAACCGCGAAGAGGAAATTCTCCGCAAGGCCAATGCCGATGCCGCCGCCATCATGGACAAGGCAAGCGCCGACATTGCACTGGAGAAGGAAAAGGCCGTCAATGATGCCAAAAACGAGATCTCCGGGCTGGCTCTGGCGATTGCCGGTAAGGTGGTCGAAAAGGAGCTGGGCAGTGAAGATCAGGCGGCAATGATCGACCGGTTTATCAACGAATTGGGTGATCAGGTATGACCCAGGCAGGAACGGTTTATGCCCAGGCGCTCTATGAGCTCGCGCGGGACAAGGGGTTGGACGAAAGCATTCTCTCCGAGATGAACGCTCTGGAAGAGAGCTTTGACCAGAACCCGGAATATATCCGTCTACTGCGCTCCGCCAGCCTTCCGAAGGAAGAGCGGTGCCAGGTGCTTGACCAGGGCTTTCGCGGCAAGATTCAGCCCTATCTGCTGAACTTCCTGAAGATCCTGGTGGAGAAGGACTATATTCACCTGTTCCACGACTGCAGCCGGGCTTATACCCGGATGTATCAGCGCGACCACAATATCCTCGGCGTGACGGCGTACACTGCCGTGGCGCTGAGCGAGGCGCAGGAGGCTGCACTCATCAAAAAACTTTCCGGCATTACGGGCAAGACCATCTTGCTGCGTAATCAGATCGATCCCGAAATTCTTGGCGGTGTGAAGCTGAGCTACGATGGAAAATGTCTGGACGACACCGTGTCCCATCGGCTCGATAAGGTTCGGGATCTGCTGAAAAACACCGTACTCTGACGAGAAAGCAGGGACTATATGGAACTTAGACCCGAAGAAATATCCAAAATCATTCGCAGTCAAATAGAGAACTACGAAAATAAGATCGAAGCCAGCGAGACCGGCGTCGTTATTCTGGTCGGCGACGGCATTGCGAAGGCCTCCGGCCTGGACAACTGCATGGCGGGTGAACTGGTTGAATTCCCCGACGGCTCCTACGGCATGGCCCAGAATCTGGAAGAAAACACCGTTTCCATCGTCATTCTCGGCTCCGATCAGGGCATCAAAGAGGGCGATACCGTCAAGCGCACCGGCAGAGTCGTGTCCGTCCCCGTGGGCGAAAAGCTCATCGGTCGTGTCGTCAACGCTCTGGGCGCACCCATCGACGGCAAGGGCAGCATCGAAGCGGAAGCTTACCGCGCCA
>CAVIFH010000253.1:0-3568 GCA_963641615.1 bacterium
CGCATGGTGTATCGGACTGCTGATCGCATTGGTCGGTGCCGCAAAGTTGGCCTGCTTTATGAAGGAAATGCGTGTAAAACCGGATATCTGGGGATTGGCCGGTGCTGCAATCCTGATATTTCTTGGCATACATCTTATGGGGAACCCTGCTGTACTGGAAAAACAGCTTTCCCGGATAGCCGGCATTTTGCTGATCATGCAGGCTGTACGCGGGTATATTGACCCCACCGCTGCTCATGAGCAGGTTTCTTCAACGCTGATGTGCATTGCCGGTGCGGTACTGGTGCTTTTGCCGACCGTTGTCCCACGTCTGGTTGTAGTGCTGTGCGGAGTCGTAATTTTGTGCATTGGCATTGGAATGATTGCAGATCAGCTGCACAGCAAACCCGACTGCAGCGGCAGAATTATTGATTCCGAATGAGAATCGGTTTTTGCAGTCTGACCGGATGCTCCGGTCATGAGGCGGGGAGAAAACTTTTAGCGGCAATTTACCGCGAGGAAACAGGGCAGGAGATGCCCAATATCCTGACGACAGTCAGAGGAAAGCCCTTTTTTGAACATTCTCCCTATTATTTTTCCATCAGCCATACATCCCGGCATGCATTTTGTGTGCTCTCGCGAACACAGGTCGGAATTGATGCGGAAGAGCTCGACCGCACAGTTCCGTTTTCTCACGCCGGTCGAATTCTCTCTCCCAGCGAGTTTCGGCGGTTCTGTGTGGCAGGAAACCCAAATCGCGCATTTTTGGCAATGTGGGTTCTGAAAGAGGCAACTGCGAAATATACGGGAGCCGGGCTGACAGGCTGCCTCAACACCACAGATTTTTCTCCGGACGACCCCCGCGTTTTTCTTTACCATGGCTGTATTGCGGCGATTGTCTGCCAGAGCGAAAACAAGGAGGAAATAACATTCCATGATTTTTGATACCCATGCCCACATGGATGACAAGGCATTTGACGCCGACAGGGAGACGCTTCTGGCGCAGCTTCCGTCAGAAGGAATTGCGCTGATCATGAATCCGGGCTGCAGCCTTGCCAGCTCTGTGTCCGCATCCCAGATCGCAAATTGCTATGATTATGTGTACGCCGCCGTTGGCTCTCACCCCGATGCCGCAGATGAAGTGGACGGCGAGGTGCTTGCGCAGTACCGCAATCTGGCACTTGAAAATCCGAAGGTTAAGGCGATCGGTGAGATCGGCCTGGATTATCACTATGAGGATATTCCCCGTGAAATCCAAAAGGAGGCTTTTCGCGCACAGATGGCACTGGCTGATGAGCTTAGACTGCCTGTTATCATCCATGAGCGGGAGGCACATGAGGATGCCATGAAGATTATAGCGGAATTTCCGCGTGTGACCGGGGTGTTTCACTGCTATTCCGGCTCAGCGGAAATGGCCTGTGAGCTGATAAAAAAAAGGTGGTATATCGGCTTTGGCGGTGTGCTGACATTCAAAAATGCCCGAAGGGCTGTGGAGTCTGCATCAAAGATCCCGTTAGAGCGGATTGTGCTGGAGACAGATTGCCCGTATATGTCCCCGGAGCCCTTTCGCGGCAGACGGAATGACCCGACCAGACTGCATCTGGTGGCACAAAAGTTAGCATCCATCCGCAATGCTTCTCCTGAAGAAATTGAAGAAATTACTCTGGAAAACGGGAAGAAACTGTATAGGATTGAGGACTGAATCTGTGAATTTACAGGAATTTTTTAGGGAAAATCCCCGCGTCGCGCTTGCTTTTTCCGGGGGAGTGGATTCTTCATACCTTCTCTATGCCGCAGTCAGATATGGTGCGCAGGTGCAGCCGTATTATGTGAAGACTGCTTTTCAGCCGATGTTTGAGTATGAGGATGCGATCCGTCTGGCGCAGTCCGTAGGGGTAAAGCTTTCAATCTTGGAGCTGGATGTTTTGTCAGATCCGAAGGTTGCCGCAAATCCGTCCAACCGATGCTATTTTTGCAAGCGGTGTATTTTTACGGCAATTGCGGATGCGGCTCGGGCTGACGGCTTTATGGTTCTTCTGGACGGGACAAATGCGAGCGATGATTCCTCCGACCGTCCCGGAATGAAAGCACTGCAGGAGCTGAAGGTTCTTTCTCCACTGCGGCTCTGCGGCCTTACAAAGGACGTTATTCGCAGGCTGTCCCGTGAGGCAGGGCTGTTCACATGGAATAAGCCGGCCTATGCCTGCCTTGCTACCCGCATCCCAAGCGGGCGCGCAATTACGTCCGCGGATTTGGAGCGGACAGAGCGATGCGAATCCTATCTGATGCAGCTCGGTTTTTCAGGCTTCCGCATTCGCCTGATGGGCGACAGCGCAAAGCTGGAAATGCCGGAAAGTCAGATGGCAATGCTGATAGAGAAGCGCGAAGATGTTTTGCAGTTTTTAAAGGGAAATTACGAAAAGGTCTTTCTGGACTTGGAGGCACGCAGTGAACAGTGACATTCGCAAGATTTTAGAGGGAATTCAAAACGGAAGCGTCAGTGTGGATGATGCTCTGCTTCAGCTGAAGCAGGAGCCCTTTGCTGAGCTTGGCTATGCAAAGGTGGATTTGCACCGAAAGATTCGCCAGGGAGCCGGTGAGGTTATTTATGGCGCGGGAAAAAACGCGGATCAGATTACCGGGATTCTGACAGCAATGGTTCAGAACGGCCAGAAGAACGTCTTGATTACAAGAATGGATGAAAAGAAAGCGGAAATCGTGCAGCGTGAGCATCCGGTTCACTATTATCCCCAGGCGCAGATCGGCATTTTAGGGGAAATGGAAGCCCCGCACGGGATGGGCACAATTGTGGTAGCCACCGGAGGCACCAGCGATGTTCCGGTTGCGGAGGAAGCAGCGCTTACGGCGCAGTTTTTGGGAAATGATGTAAAAAGGCTGTATGATGTGGGTGTTGCGGGCATCCATCGTCTCTTAAGCCACAGCCAGGAGCTGATGAGCGCCAGCGTAATCATTGCAATCGCCGGCATGGAGGGAGCCCTTGCCAGCGTAATCGGCGGCCTGGTGGAGTGTCCGGTAATTGCGGTGCCGACCAGCATCGGTTACGGCGCATCCTTTGGCGGCGTTGCGGCGCTTCTTTCCATGCTGAATTCCTGTGCCAGCGGCACGGCGGTCGTAAACATTGACAACGGGTTCGGCGCAGGATATATGGCCAGTACAATCAATCATATGGAGGCAAGGCATTGAGCGTATTATATTTGGATTGCGGCATGGGTGCGGCGGGGGATATGCTCACCGCGGCACTTCTGGAACTGTTCCCGGAGCCGGAAAAAATGGTTGCGGAACTGAATGCACTTGGTGTACCCGGCGTGCGCTTTGAGCGCGAAACGGCGGAAAAATGCGGCATTACGGGCACACATATGCATGTTTATGTTGGCAGCACCGAAGAGGGTGAAGAGCATCTCCACGACCATAGCCACCATCATGAGCACCACACACATTCGCACAGCGGCATGGAAGAAATCGACCATCGTATTTCCGGCATACAGGTACCGGACAGTGTAAAGGAAAATATAAGGAGCGTCTATCAGCGAATTGCCCAGGCGGAAAGTCTGGTACATGGTGTGGATAT
>CAVIFH010000254.1:0-3563 GCA_963641615.1 bacterium
ATCCTCTGGTTCTTCTCCGAGGCGGCTATGCTGACCGGCAGAGATGATCTGCGCAGTGAAGCGGACCATGCCTATCGCTTCCTCACGGAGCACTGCATGGATACCCAGTACGGCGGCGTTTTTTGGAGCGTTAACTATGACGGCAGTGTCCTCGACGACAGCAAGCACACCTACAATCAGGCTTTTGCCATATACGCGCTCTCGTCATACTATCTGCTGACGAAAAAAACTGAGGTGCTGGATCACGCGCTGTCGCTTTTTGAACTGATGGAGGGAAAATGCTGCGACAGTGAAGGGTACCTGGAGTCGTTTACGCGAGACTGGCAGCCCCACAGCAATGAAAAGCTGAGTGAAAACGGTGTTCTGGCAGGACGCACAATGAATACCCTCCTGCATGTATTCGAAGGCTGTGCCAATCTCTACCGCTGCAGCGGCGCTCCGCATGCCGCGCAGGCAATGCATCGCTGCCTGGATATTTTTTCCGAAAAAATCTATGACCCCCTGCTTCACCGGCAAAAGGTATTTTTTGACATGCATTACCGCTCCCTCATTGACCTGTACAGCTATGGGCACGATATTGAAACCAGCTGGCTCGTGGATGATGGTGTCCGTCTTTTAAAGGATGCCGCGCTTACCGCAAAAATAGAAGCGATCGATACGGAGCTTGCCAAGGCTGTTTACCTGCATGCCTATCGGGATCATTCCATTGCAAACGAATGTGACCGCGGCACCGTTGATGAAACGCGGGTCTGGTGGGTGCAGGCAGAGGCCGTCCTCGGCTTTGTAAACCTGTGGAGCAAGTACCCGGAGGATAAATATAAACAGGCGGCGGCAGATATTCTGGAATACATCTGTGAAAAAATGATCGATAAACGTCCCGGAAGTGAATGGTTCTGGTGTCTGGATGCACAGGGAACGCCCATTCCCGGGAAGCCCATTGTCGAGCCATGGAAATGTCCCTATCACAACGGCCGCATGTGTATGGAATTGATTCGGAGGGATCCTGATATTTATGTATAAAGTGCATCCGATGTATGAGCAGCTGAGAGGAAATTATGAAGCACTTCTTTCTCAGAAAAATGAGAAAACCGATTCTTACAACGGAATTTATGACCGATGGAAAAATCCGGTGTTGACCCGTGATCACATTCCGCCGGAGTGGCGGTTTGACCTGAACCCGGATACCAATCCCTTCTTCATGGAGCGCCTTGGCGTCAATGCGGTTTTTAATGCAGGGGCCATTGAGCTGAACGGGAAATATTGTCTTGTGGCCCGCGTTGAGGGAAATGACCGCAAGAGCTTCTTTGCGGTAGCGGAAAGCGACAGCGGTGTTGACGGCTTTCGCTTCCGCGAGAAACCGGTGGAGCTTCCGGATACCTGTCCGGATGAAACCAATGTTTACGACATGCGTCTGACAAAGCATGAAGACGGCTGGATTTACGGGATCTTCTGCTCTGAAAGCAAGGACCATACCAGCAAGGATCTATCAGCAGCTGTGGCCGCTGCAGGAATCGTCCGCACAAAGGATCTGACCACCTGGGAACGGCTGCCGAATCTGGTTACACTGCGCAGCCCGCAGCAGCGCAATGTCGATCTGCTTCCGCAATTCGTAAACGGAAAATATGCCTTCTTCACCCGCCCGATGGATGATTTCATTGATACCGGCTCCGGGGGCGGCATTGGCTTTGGCCTCTGCGAGGATATTACCCACGCCGTCATTGATGAGGAGATTATTACCTCCCCCCGCCGATATCACACAATTACCGAGGCAAAAAACGGAGAGGGGGCTGCACCGATCCGGACAGAACGCGGCTGGCTGCACATTGCCCATGGTGTACGCAATACCGCGGCGGGCCTGCGGTATGTGATTTACGTTTTTGTTACTGACCTGAAAGAGCCCTGGAAGGTAATTGCCGAACCAGGCGGATTTCTGATCGCTCCCAGAGACTGGGAGCGTGTCGGAGACGTGAGCAACGTTGTATTCACAAACGGCGCCATTGCAAAAGAAAACGGCGATGTGTATATTTACTATGCCGCAAGCGACACCCGGCTTCATGTGGCAACCACCACCGTTCAAAAGCTGCTGGATTACGCATTCCATACACCTCCGGATGCCCTGCGCAGCCGGGCGTGCGTGGCGCAGCGGATTCAGCTGATTGAGCAAAACAGGGACTTTCTTCTGCGCACAGGTGAATGAAAATGACAAGCATCATTTTCGGTATTGCCTGCATCTACTTTTCGCAAAGCATTCTCCGGCTCCCAAAGGAGCAGCTGCAAAAGGAACTGGAGCACCTGACCGGAAGGAGTCACGGTGAAGGCTACTGCCGTATGATTCGTCTGCTCTTTCTCGGTCTTGGAATTTTGGGAGCTGCAATGATACTAATGCGTTTTTTTGATTGATTGGAGGAAATTGTAAATGGCAAGCCTTCCGGAGCTGAAGATCGATAACCCCTTTTGGACATTTATGGGAAAACTGGGGGATCTTGTTCTGCTGAATCTTCTGTGGCTGCTTACCTGCCTGCCGATTGTTACAATCGGCAGTGCCACAACCGCGCTCCACTATGTGGCAAGGAAGATGGCCGCCGGTGAGACCTATCGCGTATTTGGCGACTTTCTTTTCTCCTTCCGTGAAAACTGGAAGGAAGCAACAAAGCTCTGGCTTGCCATGCTTGGGGTGCTTATTTTATCTGTGGCGGATTTTATTTCCGGGATGCTGACAGCCGGAGCCGCCGGGAGCCTATTTCGCGGCATTGGGATCTGTCTGATTGTCCTTTGGCTGCTCACTGCCGGCTACTGTTTCCCGATGCTTGCCAGATACCGCCAGAGCGCAAAGCAGATTTTTCTGCTGTCCTTTTCCATGATGCTCCGCAGCCCCGCAGTAACGGTCTGCTATGCGCTGCTTGCCGCACTGATGCCTGTGCTCTTTTTCGCAGCCCCGGAGCTGTTCGCGTGGCTGCTGTTTCCGTGGGCGCTGATCTTCGGTGCCCTCTATGCCTGGCTGATGGCATTTTTGCTGATACCGCTCCAGCGGAAGCTGGAGCAAAACGGAGGAAATGATCATGTCGATACTGAAACTGAAACCGGCCTGTAAGGACTACCCATGGGGTGGACAAAGGCTGAAGGAAGAGTATAATGTTCAATATAGCGGAGATATTCTGGCGGAATGCTGGGAACTTTCCTGTCATCCGGACGGCCCCAGTACCATTGAAAACGGGCAGTATGCCGGACTGACTCTGCGGCAATACCTGGATCAGGTTGGGCCCCGCGCACTGGGCAGCAATTGCCAGATTTTCAATCAGTTTCCCATTCTCATTAAATTCATTGACGCAAAGCAAAACCTCTCCATTCAGGTGCATCCGAACAATATGGATGCCATGGAAGCAGAGCACCAATACGGCAAAACAGAGGCGTGGTATATTCTTGATGCCAAGCCCGGTGCCTTCCTTTACCTTGGCTTTGAGCGGGAGATCACAAAGGATGAAGTGCGGAAGCATATTGAAGAAAACGCCCTTACAGATGTGCTTCACAAGGTCCCCGTCCGCAAGGGCGAGCTGTACTACATT
>CAVIFH010000255.1:0-3553 GCA_963641615.1 bacterium
ACCCCGGTTGGCTCTACTCCGTTAAGCATGGTGCAACAACCATCTGGGAGCGCTGGAACTCCGTGTTGGAGGACGGATCCATCTCCAGCACCGGCATGAACAGTCTCAACCACTATAGCTACGGTTCCATTACCCAGTGGATTATTGGGTATGTCGCGGGACTTCGTCAGGCGAAGGAATCTGTCGGTTGGCGCAAGGCGCTTATGCAGCCTCTGGTAAATTGGAAGCTGAAAAAGGCCTCTGCAAGCTTCGACAGTCCGCTCGGCCGCTACAGTCTCTCCTGGAAAATTACCGGGACGACAAGCATCGTTCTTTCATGTGAAGTTCCGTTTGGGGGAAGTGCGGAACTTATCCTTCCTTACTCTGCTGAGGAACCGAAGCTGCTGGGTCCTGGCGTGTACCAGTTTGCATATGAGGCGACTGAGCGTTTGGATAATTACCTCACCATTGACAGTACTGTAAATCAAATTATGGACAATCCTGCCGTACTTGACGCTCTGAATAAATGCGGTTTCCCACTGCTGCTGGTAGGACCCGCCTACGGCAACCACACGCTCCGCGAACTTGTTTTCTCGGTAAAGGACATTCTCCACCTGACAGAGGAAGCAATAGAGAGTCAAACATTGCCGATGCTTGCAGCTGCTATGAAGGCGGCGCAGGCAGATGGCTAAATACTGCTCAGGAGGTTGCAACAATGAATCATTCCTTCTATCCCGGCAAGGTATGGTATGACACTGCGGGCAAGCGCATTCAGGCTCACGGTGGTTCAGTCATGTACCTTGACGGCGCATATTACTGGTACGGCGAAAACAAGGAACATACTGACGGCCGAGGGGACGTATGGCACTGGGGTGTTCGGTGCTATAAGTCAACCGACCTCTATAATTGGGAGGATTGCGGTATCATCATTCCGCCCGAGCTAAATCGCCCCGGTTCACCGCTCCACCCGGCGAGCATGATGGACAGACCGCATATCATCTACAACAAACGGACAAAAAAATTCGTCTGCTGGGTCAAGGTGATGACAGCGGACGGGCAGCGTTCAACAGTGCTGACCTCGGACAGCCTTCTTGGACCGTATACCATCGTGCGCGAGGGAATTCTGCCCCTCGGAATGAGTGCAGGGGACTTTGATCTCGCCGTCGCAGAGGACGGCAAGGCATATTATTACTTTGAACGCGTCCACTCAGAAACCATCTGCGCCGATTTAACCGAGGACTATACCGACGTGACAGGCTATTACTCGACTCACTTTCCACGTCCATATCCACCATTTGTTCGGGAGGCGACAGCACACTTCGTACGCAATCATAAGCACTATTTGTTTACCTCCGGCACAACAGGTTACCTTCCAAACCCCTCGGAGGCGGCAGCAGCAGACACATGGCATGGTCCCTACACCATCCTCGGCGATATCCACCCCGAAGATAAGAGCCGCACCAGCTTTCACAGTCAGATTTCCTCAGTCTTCAAGGTGCAGGGCAAACAAGACCTTTATATTGCAGTGGCCGATCGCTGGTGCCCTGACCTTGCGGGTGTAGACTATGAGGAGTACGGCTCGCTATGCGAGGGCCTTTTCAGCGGAAAAATTCCAGCTGCGGATATTCTGAAAAAGTTCGCCAAATTTGGCAGTGACAGTTCCCGCAACACCTCAGTCGCCGATTATGTATGGCTGCCCGTAGAATGGGACGGCGATAGGCCCGTCATCCGCTGGAGGGATGAATGGTCTCTTGACGATTATGAATGACATGCCGGGAGACCAACCGAAATGACTGCCGCAAGCTCGAAGCCGTTCGCATCCCAAACGTGTTCGGCGAATACGAGTGGACGCAGGCGTCGATTACGGAATATATTATCACGTCGATGTTGAAAACGGCCAGAAAACCGGATTTTTCCCGGATCAGAAGTGCAATCACCTTGCTGCCGCAAGACTGGCAAGGGGCAGAAGGATGCTGGACTGCTTTACGCACACAGGCTCCTTTGCCTTAAACGCAGCGAGAGGCGGCGCACAGAAGGTAACATCGGTAGACGTATCTGCCTGCTGCGGTACTCAATTGTATTGCAGCGGGCAGAATTTTTGCTTTTTGCAGTGTGTTATCTGCATGCGGTGATGCTTTGGAAGAGAATTAAGAATTAAGATTTCCAAAACATTCCGTGAGTTTCCTTGCATTTTTTGCTCCGCTGTGGTATAGTTTCCGCTAGATTGTGTTGCCCGGAGGCCTCGTTGGAATGAAACGAATTCAAGCGCGATATCTGCTTTTTTTACTTTGTCTGCTGCCGCTCCTGACAGCATGTTCGGAGCTTTTTCCAAAATCCGGGCAGAATGCTGCTGTAAAGGCAACGGTTTCTCCGGAAGAGGACAGCGAGACGATTTCCGTTATTCCGGAAGAGTGGAATACGGTTACAGAACCTGCCGATAAGGAAAGTGTGGAGTCACTGACCATGGTGGTTACGGAGAGCACCATACGAAAGCTTGAGGAATACCCCAATCTGAAGACGTTGGATCTTTCCGGGAGCACGTGTTATACCGCCATTATGGTATATATTCAGAATCATCCCGAGGTGGATGTAACCTATACCGTTGCCTTTGGTGATACTCTGGCGGCATGCTGGGTCGAGAATATGTCACTGCCCGGAAGCGGCCTGACATACCAGACCCTGCGAACCAACCTGGTGTATTTGCCGCAGCTGCAGACTCTTCAGCTGCCCGGAACAGAGCTGAGCTATTCCGAAATCCAGGCGCTCAGAACAGCCTACCCGGATATTGATATAACATATACGGTGGTATTTCGCGGAAGGGAATACACCGAGGATACGGAAAGTGTAGATCTTTCCGGTATGACAGTGGATGAAATTACATCCGTGATCAGCATGCTGGAGGCACTGCCCAATCTGAACTATGCCGAACTGATGGACGATTCCGGAAACTGCTCACTGTCCCGCCAGGACGTGAAAACCCTTGTGCAAAGCGCGCGGGATGTCAGATTCCACTATGTATTCAGCCTTTTCGGTCAGACGGTTTCCACAACAGATGAAACCATTACCTTTACCAGACTCAGTCTGACGGCGGATGCGGAGACGGATATCCGTGAAGCGCTGAGCATTATGGCGGCAGGGTCTACGCTCATTCTTGACCGCTGCGGATTGAGCAGCGAACTGCTGGATTCCATCCGCGCGGATTTTGATGATGTGGATCTGGCGTGGCGCGTATACTATGGGACGGACAGCCGCTACACAGCATTGACCAACCAGACGACCATTCGCTCTGTCTATAATGTGACGGATTCCACCTGCTCAGAGCTGAAGTATGTACGCAGTGCCAAATATATTGATATGGGGCACAACGACACGCTGACAGATGTGAGCTTTGTGGGGTATATGCCGGATCTTGAGATTCTGATTCTCTCCGGATGTGCGGCCAGTGATTTGAGCGGGTTTGAAAACTGCAAGAAGCTGGAATTCCTTGAACTTGCGAATTGCATGAAGATAACGGATATCACGCCTCTTGCGGGCTGTGCCAGTCTGAAATACCTGAATATCTGCTATACAAAGG
>CAVIFH010000256.1:0-3543 GCA_963641615.1 bacterium
GATTACACAAAGCGGTTGTGTGACGAATTGGGACATGATGGCGGCTTTATTTTGTGCCAAGATAAAATGGTATCGTTCCGCAACGACGCAAAGTCCGAAAATGTGAAGGCAGTATGTGATTTTGTCCGCGAATATCGGCCTTAATTGAAACGGGAGAAAGGATATACGGATTATGGATGAGAAAAAGTTTGATTTAACCAAATATCCGGAAGGGCTGCAATATCTTGCGAAAGAATTAAAGCTGCCGATGCCGGCAGAGGCAACAGCCCAGCGGGAAGCCTTTGTTATGGGATTGATTGCGACACTGGTACGCCAGTAAAGGATTAGTGTAATTTGGAGGGCTTGATTATGTATCAAGCTGCGTTACTGAAGAAAGGAAGAAAAAAATGAGCGAATTAAAGCAAAATGGTCTGAGTAAAATGCAGGTTCTGCTGTATGGCTTCTTTGGCATGTTCCTGAATACATTCTATTTGATGTTCCTGGCATACAATCGGCTGTTTTATCTTACCAACATTTTAAAATTGAGTACGCAGGTATCTGCAATTGTTAATACGCTGTCAGTTTGGGGCAATGTGGTTACAATGCTGCTGGCTGGCGTGATTATTGAGAAGTTCCGGTTTAAGTCAAATAAGTTCCGCTCTTGGACGGTTATCGGCGGTTTGCTTGTCGGAGTAGCCTTTACGCTGCTCTTTGCAGACTTCCATATGTCTCAGGCGGCAGCCGGAGTTATGTTCGTCGTGATGTTTGTAATTCAGTCCATTGGCTACAATACCCTTTGGGTTGCAGAGCGCTCTCTTGTTGGTCCAATGAGCACCACGGCAGCGGATGCCAACAGTTTGGCAATGGTTGCACAGCAGGGCAGCACGATCGGCGGCTTGCTGTATGGCGTTATTAATCCTTATATCATGAAGGCAGTGGGCGATAGCTACACCTTTACGGCACTGATTTATGGTTTGCTGATTGTGGGCGGAACAATTGGTATGTTCTGCCTGACTAAGAATTACGATGTTGATTCTGAGCCGGTTGCAGCGGTTCAGAAAAAAGTAGAAAAGAAGGGTGGATTCTTTAAATCCATGACCGGACCGACGATCCCATTCTTCTTTGCAATGATTCTGAACAACATGCACCTTGGATTTTTCATGACTCTGTTGGCATATTTCACACAGTATGTTTTGAATGATCCGGTTATTCTCAGCATTTCTGTTACGGCGGGTTCCGTTGCTGGCCTGGTAGGCGCATGGCTCAGCAAAATTATTTGCGACAAGATGGGCAAGAAGCGCGCATTCGTAGATTTCTCCATTCTGACCGGTGTGCTGTATATGCTGATTGCCTTTATTGGCCGCACATCCATCCCATTCCTGATTCTCAGAGTCGCAATCGGCTGCTTCAGCGTTGTTGGCGGTATGCTGATTCCTGTCTTTGCAAATGATATTGCCGATTATAACCTTATGAAATTTGGAAATGATAATCGCGCAATGATCCAGTCGATTTCTGGAACCACCATTCGCTTTGGCACGGCTTTGTCTGCAACCGTCTGCTCTTTTGCACTTGTTGCTGTTGGCTATGATTCCAGTGTTGAGATTACAGAGAGCATGATTAACGCGATTACCTATTTGATGGCCTTTGCACCTGCTGCTGTGTGTGTACTTTCTGCATTGATTTTCGTTTTCTATCACATTGATGAAAAAGAACTCGACGCTTGGAGAGCTGAGCGCGCAGCTAAAAAGACACAGTGATTTTTCTGATGGCAGCAATGCAGGTTCTGTTTCCTGCATTGCTGCCAAATCGTAAACCGTTTTGAAGTTTGGAGGAGTCATTTGGATGACGACACAGAATAAGACAGTGAGTAAGCTTTATTCTTATGAATATGGCTTGGGGGAATTTGGCTTTACTTTTTTCAATTTCCTTGTTGCGTATTATCTTATGTACTACCTGACGGATGTGCTGTGCCTGCCCATGCTGGTTGCTGCATCCATCTATTCCGCTGTGCAGTGGGTAGAAGTTATGACAATGCTGACGGCAGGTATAATGATTGACAAAATACAGCTGAAAGGTGGAAAGTACCGCCCCTGGATCGTATTAGGAAGTGTTGTCTGCGGCATTAGCACGCTTATATTCTTTACTGACTTCCATCTTAATCAGACATTGTCGGCAGTCATATTCACGATAGCTTATTTTTGTTGCTATTGCGGTTACAATACGATGTGGGTTGCCTATCGTGCACTGCTGAACCCACTTTGTAAATCTGCCAAAGACAGCGTTGTCATTACAACGGCCTCCTCCCAGATGTCGTCTGTAGCGGGGCTGATTTTCAGTGCAGTAGGCGCGAGGCTGTTATATGGTTTCCAGGAAATCCGCACTGGCTATACGGTATCTGCAATTTGCTACTGCAGTTTGATGGTCATCTGCATGCTGTTCGTGGCGCATTTGGTGAAGCCTTTTGACCGCACTGCTTCCGTAACGGGAGAAGCCAAAGTTACGGTGAAAGAATTGCTTCGCGGAGTTAATAAGAACACGATCGTCTTCTTCCTTGCAGTTACTTTCCGAGAAGCTGTGCAGACGATTTTCCCGACACTGCTTGTGTATTACTTTACATATACAGTGGGTCATCCGGAGTGGATGTCAATCTATATTACCACGATTACAGTTACAACATTGGTGGGGTATACATTTGCCGATAAGCTGGCGGTTCGATTTGGCAAGCGCAGTATGTTCCTTGTTTCATCGCTTGTGTCCTGCGTTGCGCTTGCAGCTATTAATTTGACAAACAGCTTAGGCGGATTCCTGGCAATGATTGTGATTTATATGTTCTGCTCTATTTTTTCGGGATCGATGATTCCGGCATTTATGAATGACATAGCTGTCTTTAATGAAGCCAACTATGGTTTGCGCGGACATGCCTTCAGTGCGGCAATCGGCGGCGGTGCAATTCGACTGTCACAGGTTGTAGGCGGAGCACTTGCAAGCTTTGGATTGCTGTGCATCGGTTATTCCGGCAGTGGTGCCATGGATGCAGATATTTCATCCAAGGTGTGTGGGCTGATGACGTGGGGAAGTGTAGCAGTAATATTGGTCAGCACGGCGATTTTCTGGTTCTATCGGCTGGACGACAAAACCATGGAAGAGGCGTATAATAAAACCAGCCGTTCAGAAAAGGCTTCGTCTTGATATAGCTTGAGTTATACCGCATCATTTAAGGCAGCATCCATAGATTTTTATGAGTGTGCTGTTTAAGTGATGCGGTATTGTTTAAAAAAATGCGTAGCTTAAAGTAAGCTCAGAGAGGGTGTATATCTATGCCGGTGTGTGTTACGGCTCTTCCGGATGGAAAGGTTATTTCTGCAGAAAAAGGAGAGAACCTGCTTTGCGTGCTGCGCCGGGGAAATCTTGCCCCCGATGCCCCCTGCGGAGGAAACGGAAAGTGTGGAAAGTGTATTGTTTATATTGAAAATCAACCAGTTGCTTCCTGCCAGTATCTTGTGACTAGGGACGTAACTGTCAGGCTGAAAAAAGAAGTGGACAATACACGTATTCTGGTAGATG
>CAVIFH010000257.1:0-3519 GCA_963641615.1 bacterium
ACACGGCATCCACCTGCTTCAGGTCCGCCTCCATCTGGCGGCGTGTTTTTGTCATGTGCCCCGGATACCACTGGATGTTCATTTTCTCAGTCATTTCATTACTCCGATTCGGCTGAAATCCCTTTGTTGGGCGCCGTTCATTCCGGTCCCTGGGAACAGCAGAAATACGACCTTTCCAAGGACCTCCCGCTTGTCCACCTGGCCGATCTGGGTGGAGCGGCTGTCCTTGGAATTGTTCCGGTTGTCTCCCATTACAAATACCATTCCGGGCTGTACGACCTGCGGAAAGGTATTGCCTTCCTTCAGAGTGGTCAGGGTTTTGGTGTACGGCTCCTCCAGCGCGACGCCGTCCACATATACGATTCCTTCCTCAAAGTCAATGTCGACGGTCTGCCCCTCTGTGGCAATGATGCGCTTTACGATGGGCTTCCCGTCATCATATGCCTGCTTGCTTACGACAACGATATCGCCGTACTGCGGATTCCGGTAAAATACGTTGCTTACAAGCAGCATATAGTCTCCGTTCAGAAGGGTATTTTCCATGGAAGGGCCATCGACGACAATGATCCGGAAGAAAAGCATCAGCACGGCCATAACGGCAACCAGCATGATGACCATATCATGCAGGTAGAGCGCCGTGTTTTGCTGCCAGGTGTATTTCGGCTTCTGCGGGGCAGGGGAATCCTGAATGCAGTTGTCTTCAGTGCCATTTTCTGTATATGTATGCAGTTCATCCATATGCGTCAACCATTCTTTCAAAAAGTATCTGATACATCGCCCCTTACTGTATCATATTCCACAGGAAAATTCCAGCTAAAAAGAAATTTTTTCACTTGGCCAATCCAAATACCGCTGCACAGAAAAAATTCCTCTGCGGCACCTTTGCCCGGCGGGGATTGCCCGGAGCATATAACAATACCGGGGAAGAGAAACCTTCCCCGGTAAAATGGAACGCAAGGTTAAATTTTACTGCTCGTCGTCGTCATCAAAGGTGAACTCGAGGGTCTCGCCGCACCTGTCGCAGACAATGCTGCCGGACTCCAGGGTATCCTCATCAAAGTCGATGATATTGCCGCAGGAGCACTTTACCTCGTAGACAGTGGTGTCGTCATCGCCGAAGTCGAAGCCTTCCTCGCCGTCTTCCTCGTCCTCATCTTCGGCATCATCCTCATCGTCGTAATCCTCGTACTCGTCATCGTCCTCATCGTCGTCTTCGTCAAGGATATAGTCTTCGATGGAATCCAGGTCATCTTCAATTTCATCGAGCTCGTCGGAAATAGCAATGGTGGTGTCTTCGATATCAGCGACTTTTTTCGTTACATCGCCAAGAAGGTCCACAATGGCTGCAATCATCTTTCCTTCGTTGGTCTCGGTGTTCAGCTTCAGACCGTCCATCAGGCCTTTCAGGTAGGCGGACTTTTCGGAAATCGTCATATCTTATGCACTCCTTTTGCTGCTGGGAATCAAACCTTGGAACGGCCCAGATACTCGCCGGTGCGGGTGTCAATCTGAATCTTGTCGCCCTCGTTGATGAAGAGGGGAACCTTTACCTCAGCGCCGGTCTCAACAGTTGCGGGCTTGGTTACGTTGGTTGCGGTGTTGCCGGCAAAGCCCGGCTCAGTCTTGGTAACAACAAGGTCTGCGAAGTTCGGAGCTTCGACACCGAATACGGTGCCCTTGTAGCTCATAATCACGCAGGTGTCGTTTTCCTTCACGAATTTGAAGGAATCGTCCAGAATGCTGCCGTCAATGGGCTCCAGTTCGTAGGTTTCGCTGTCCATGAAGTAGTAGAGGTTGCCGTCATTATAGGAGTACTCCATCTTCTTGCGCTCAATATAAGCGGTCGGGTATTTTGCGGTGGGGTTGAAGCTGGTCTCGGTTACACCGCCGGTAATGACGTTCTTCATTTTTACGCGGACAAACGCGGCACCCTTGCCGGGCTTGACATGCTGGAACTCAATTACCTGCATGACCTTGCCGTCCATCTCAAAGGTAACACCGTTTCTGAACTCACTTGCAGAAATCATCTTTTGTATCCTCCTAAGTTATCTTCTCTCAGGGTGAGAGAATATATATACCAAATTGAACAATTTATTTTAACCGATTGTACGCTCTTTTTCAAGGGGAAATCTCTTTTTTTACAGAATCAACAGTTCTTTTGGAAGCTTTGTTAGATTTTCACATCCGTCAGGGGTCAAAATCGTCACATCTTCAATTCGAACGCCGAATTTCCCCGGCAGGTAGATGCCCGGTTCCGCGGAGCAGACTGCTCCGGCAGGCAGGGGAGAGCTGTTGCGCATATTCATACCCGGGTCCTCGTGAATCTCCAGCCCGACGCCGTGACCGTAGCTGTGGCCGAAATAATCCCCGTACCCGGCATCGGCGATGACCTTGCGCGCAGCGGCATCCACATATTCGCCGGTTACGCCTGCCTTTGTTGCGGCAATGCCTGCCAGCTGTGCCTGAAGGACAACGTCATACACCCTGCGCATTTCTTCCGTTGCATAGCCGAAGGCAACGGTGCGGGTCGTATCTGAGCAGTACCCCTGGTACAGAACACCAAAATCCATGGTCAGAAAATCCCCCTCCCGGATGACGCGATCTCCCGCCACGCCGTGGGGCAGGCTGCTGTTTGGTCCGGAGACGACGATCGGGTCAAAGGAAAGCCCTTGGGCACCGTTTTTATACATGCAGTAGATCAGCTCCGCCTGTGCCTGAAGCTCGGTCATGCCGACTTTCAGCCGGGGCAGCACCTCGGTGAAGGCCGCGTCGGCGATCTGCTGGGCTTTGCGGAGCCGCTCCAGTTCCCAGTCTTCCTTTACGGCCCGGAAGGCATAAATTTTCTTATGGAAGGGGACGAGGGGCGCCTTGAGCTCATTCTGAAGGCGGCTGAGTGCTCCGGCAGTTATGTATTCCTCCTCGTATCCGAGGGCGTGAATGTCAAAATCCGCAATGGCCTGATTGATCAGCAGGGCATAGTTGCGGCTCCGGTCGGTCATAATGACTTCGAAGCCTTTAATGCCCTTTTGCGCGGACTCTATGTATCGGCTGTCGGTAAAGTAGCGGCAGCCTTTGCGGGATACAACGGCCATTCCCTCGGCAATGTCGAACTGCGCGCCGTAGTGGCGGCTGTAGCGGGAGGTGAGCAGAAGGCCGTCAGCCTCCTCCCCAAGGATAGACAGGTATTTTTCAAGATTGTTCATTGCAGATACTCCTTTTTCTTGCGGCTGCGATAAATGGAATTTCCAGAACATGGCGCGCCTTCAGCCAGAAGCTGTGGTTGTGAATTGCGCGAACCAGAATGGACGTCACCCCCATGCAGTTCGCCCCCAGGGTGTCCGTATAAATCTGGTCGCCGACCAGGGCAGCGTTTTCGGAGGGAATGCCGTATTTGCGCAGGCATTCCCGGATGCCCTTCGGAAAGGGCTTTTTCGCGTGGGTGATGCAGTCCAGGTGATATGCGGAACAAAATGTTCTTACTCTGCTTTTTTTGCTGTTGGACACAACACACAGCTGAAT
>CAVIFH010000258.1:0-3508 GCA_963641615.1 bacterium
CCTCCAATATTCTGCAGATTCCTGAGCTCAACGAGCCGAAGGCAACCAGCGAGTATGGCGTGGACGCGATTTTCTGGGTCGGCAATACCGGCAACAATGCCATTGAGGCAATCGGCCAGTTGATTTCCGGTGAGGTGAACCCCAGCGGCCACACAGTGGAGGTTTGGGAGAAGGACTTCACGCAGGGCCCCACCTGGACGAACTTTGCATCACAGGAGCAGAACGGAACGGATGCATTCTACTACACAGAGGATGGCGAGCAGACCATTTATGCAACGGTAGAGTACCGCGAAGGCATCTACCTGGGCTATAAATACTACGAGACCCTTTACGATGATGCGTCTGCAAGCGAGAAGGAAGCTGCCTACAGCAACGTTCTGTATCCCTTCGGCTATGGCTTGAGCTACACTACATTCCAGTGGGAGCTTGTTCCCGGCTCGGCATACAGCATTACCGATGCATGGCAGCAGATGTCCATGCAGGTGAAGGTTACCAATACCGGCAGCGTTGCGGGCAAGGATGTTGTGCAGGTCTACGCGAATCCCCCCTACACCAAGGGCGGAATTGAGAAGGCTTCTGCAAACCTGGTGGCCTTTGCAAAGACAGATTTGCTGCAGCCCGGCGAAAGCCAGACTGTGACGCTGGAATGGGTTGCGCAGGACATGGCCTCCTTTGACTGGAACGATGCCAATGGCAATGGCTTCGTCGGCTATGAACTGGAGGCAGGCAATTACGTGATCACCGCCCGCCGCAACAGCCATGACATTGTCCTGTCGCAGAATTACTATATCAGCAGCGGCATCAAGTGCACAAATGATTATACGACCGGAAATGAAATCACGGCTCTGTTTGTGGATGATTACACTACGGTGAATGATTCTCTGCTGAGCGGTATGATTTCCCGTGCGGATGGGCTGAAGCAGCCGGCTGTTTCCTCTGTAGAGGATCGGACCATCAGCGCAGAGTATAAAGAGCTGATTGATAACCAGTATACTTACCGATCCTACATGGACCAGGGATATGAAGACTGGTATGTGGAAGAGGATGGCATTCCCAGCACATGGACACAGGCGACAGAGCGCAATGAAGGCGATGTAGCCGAAATCCAGATTCAGGATATGACCGGCGTAGATTTCAGCCTGGAAATTGAGGACGGTCAGGTCGTTCAGGGAGACGATGAGGGTTCCCAGAAGTGGGAAGCGTTCATGAACCAGTTTACATGGGAAGAGCTTTGCAACTTTGTCCGCAATGGCGGCGGTGTGGAGGCTGCTGAATTTGCGGGCGTTCAGGGTGCAGATGCGTCGGAGACACCGCTGCAGCTTGGGAGCGGCACTATGTGGGTTTGCCCCCCTGTCCTGGCGGCTTCCTTCAATGTGGAGCTTGCAGAGCGCGTTGGCGTGATGATGGGCAATGAAGCACTGTTTCAGGGCATATCCTATTGGCAGGGCAATGCCATGAACATCCACCGCAGCCCGCTGTCCGGCCGTAACGTTGAGTACTATTCTCAGGATGGTGTCCATGGCGGCGCTTTTGCGGCGGCAGTTGCAAAGGGCGTTACATCCAAGGGCGTTACCTGCCAGATTAAGCACATGATGCTTAATGATCAGGAATCCTATCGTGACCGCAATGGCGGTGTCTTCACATGGGCTACCGAGCAGGTTATTCGTGAAATCTATGCAAAGCCCTTCGAGGCTGCCCTGAAGGAGGGCAATGCTACCGGCGTTATGGGCTCCTTCAACCGTTTGGGCAATATCAATTCCCAGCTCAACGGCGCAGTGAAGGCTCTGGTTCGTGACGAATGGGATAACCGCGCCATTTTCGAAACCGACGCATGGCAGGGCACCTACTGCCCCATCGACCTGATGGTGCGTCAGGGCAATAACCAGATTCTGGGCGATGGCACAACCCTTCCTGTTGTCGATCTGGAAACCGGCACATGGAGTGCAGAGGACAATTGCGTGCTCGTTTCCGATGGCGGCGACGGCACCTTCGCTTCCCAGACTCACTACGCAGCGGTTCGCCGCAGTGCACAGGAGATGCTGTGGAATTACTGCAACAGCAATGCAATTAAGAACGGCTATACTGCCATTGATGATGCTGTCTTGTACTTTGATGCTTACGTACCGCAGTCCGTTGCGCTGGACTTTGGCGGCGTTGACTTCAACGGCGTAACACTGGCCGAAGGTGCGCAGCTGCCGGAGGGCTATACGCTGGAAGGCGGAATGCTCACTGCCGACGGCACCCAGTCTGTCTCATCCTTCAGCTTTGCGGTTGTGCTGGACGGAATTGACGGCTATCTGACCATGGATGCCGACGTCAATGTGAATGTAATTGACCCGATCCATGTTTCCTCTGCATCTGTTAAGGTGGGCGAGGCAGCGGACATCACCATTGACGCTCCCAGTTACCCCTATCAGGGGCTGGTAACCATGACTGGCGCTTATAACAATGCCATTGCCTACGATGATGGCACAGCTATTGATGGCCTGGAAGGCAATCTGTTTGGCAGTGCTTTCCATGTGCCCGGCACTGGCGAGCCCGTTGACGGCGATCTGAACATCATCAACTGGTACTGGGTGGATAAGAGCTTGCCCTATGGTGTCACCGGCTATGATTCCATCGGTGCAATTCCTGCCACCAATGCAACCTGCACCGATGCTCGTGTGATTGAGCTTGCCGATATTGAGGCCGGAAATTACTACCGTGCCTATGAGTACGGCTTCAGTGTATCCGATGAAGATGTGGCAAAGCTGGCAGAGTACGGCCTGACACTGGAGAAGGTTATGACCGCATCCGGCTATGGCTACGACATCAACAGCGCCCTGTCTATTACGGGTACTGCGACGGCGGCCGGCATCGTGGAAATTGGTGTAACGCTGACGGTACCGCTGGCTCGCGGATTCGGCAGTGCGTTCCCGAACAACGTGAAGACTGTGTCTCCCTGTGTTGTTGAAATCCCCAGCACGATTACCTTGACCATCGGCGAATAAGCTTTACCATTGCCGCATCGCCTCGTGGGGCGGTGCGGCAATTCCTGCCAATATAATGAATACATTCAAAGAGGAGTTAAAATGAAGCGTACATTTCGTTTTTGCACCATTCTCTGCCTGATGCTGGCACTGATGCTTGGCATGATGGCATTTTCCGCCGCAGCTGAGGACCTTCCTGCTCCGGATACTTCCAAAAAAGTAAGCGCGCTGGATGTCTACCAGATGCCGGATAAGACAGTTTACCTGGTAGGCGAGGAGTTTTCCGCCGAGGGCGGCATTATTAAGATTACATATGAGGACGGCAGCGAAGCCTACATCTCCATGACAGATGAGACGGTTACGCTGAAGGCCCCCAAGATGAACACCGTGAATACCAAGAATGTTCAGCTGAAGTATGAGGGCGCCAAGCTGACCTTCAAAGTCGAGGTTGTTGCCGGCATGTGCAATGTTTCCTTTATCGCCGAGGGCGCTGAGACCCAGGCGCAGGAGGTTTCAAAGGGCGGCTGTGCGGAAGAGCC
>CAVIFH010000259.1:0-3491 GCA_963641615.1 bacterium
GAATACTGCAAGCCCATGGGGATGCCCATATAGCACAGACGCTGAATTCGGGTTATGTCAGGCCTGCGCTCTTCGGCACTCATGCGGAGCACGACAAATTTACGGCGCATGTATATAAAGCAGATGATACCGGACACCCCTTGAGAAACCACCGTTGCCCATGCTGCGCCGGCCACACCCATATTCCAGAACCGAATTGTGGCAATGTCCAGAAAGATATTCAGGGCAGAGGACAGAGCAAGGAAAATTACAGGCGTTTTGCTGTCACCCAGCGAACGGAGAATTCCCGCCAGAATGTTATAGAGGAAGGTTGTCGGAATGCCGAGAAAAATGATAAAAATATAGCTGTACGCATACTCAAAGCAATCCTCCGGGGTATTCATCAGCAGCAGAATCGGGCGGCAGAAGAGGCACACCGGAATGGTGAGCACCAGTGAAAAAAAGACGGACAGCCACAGACTGTTGGCGGTGAACCTGCGCATTTCAGGCATGTCTCCGGCACCGAATTTCTGCGCAACGGGAATGGCAAAGCCGCTGCACAGTCCTGTGCAGAAGCCAATTACCAGGAAGCTCAGCGAACCGGTCGCACCGACGCCTGCAAGAGGCTGTACACCGAGAAATTTCCCGACAATGGCAGTGTCTACCACGTTGTAAAACTGCTGGAAGAGCATCCCCAGAAACTGCGGAAAAGCAAATTGAATAACCAACTTCATGGGGGAGCCTGTTGTTAAATCCTTTGTCATTTGCTTATTAACCTCATCATATTAAAAAGAGTTAAACCATATCTGCGATTTCCAGAACCAGTTTTTCTGTTTTTTCCCAGCCGAGGCATGGGTCGGTAATGGACTTGCCGTAAATGCCTTCGCCGATATGCTGGCTGCCGTCCTCAATATAGCTTTCCACCATGAATCCCTTTACAAGAGCGTGGATATCCCGATTGTAAGCGCGGCTTTGCAGCACTTCCTTCATGATTCTTCCCTGCTGGAGGGGGTCTTTCCCGGAATTTGCATGATTCGTATCAATGATAACCGCCGGGTTTTTAAGACCGCTTTTTTCGTAGCATTCATGAAGGAAAATCAAATCTTCATAGTGATAATTTGGGCGGGGATTCCCATGCTTGTTGGTGTAGCCCCGCAAAATGGAGTGAGCGTAGGGGTTACCCTGAGAGGTTGCCTCCCAGCCGCGGTAGATGAATGTGTGGCTGTGTTGGGCAGCGTTAATGGAATTCATCATGACGGAGACGTCACCGCCTGTCGGGTTTTTCATGCCGACCGGTACACTGATGCCGGAGCTTGTCAGCCGGTGCTGCTGATCTTCTACGCTCCTGGCCCCGACCGCAACGTAGGCAAGCAGATCGTCCAGATATTTGTAATTTTCCGGGTAGAGCATTTCGTCTGCCGCGGAGAATTCGGTTTGCCGCAGCACCTGCATGTGCAGCTCACGTATGGCAATCAGGCCCTTCAGCATGTCCGGTGCAGCGTCGGGATCCGGCTGGTGCAGCATTCCCTTGTAACCGGCCCCGGTGGTTCGCGGTTTGTTCGTATATACACGCGGAACGATGAAAATCCGCTCCTTAACTTTTTCCTGCAGCTCCCGCAGTCGACTTACATAATCGAGCACACTGTCTTCCCGATCCGCGGAGCACGGTCCGATGATAAGTGCAATGCGCGTATCTTTCCCGGAGAGAATTGCTTTCAGCTGCGCGTCACGCTCAAGAAACGTTTTCTTCATGTTTTCCGTAACCGGGTATTCTTTTTTGAGTTCAAGCGGAATGGTCAATTTCCGTTTGAAATCCATATTCATCATATCTCAATGTATCCTTTTCTGTGTAATTCTTGGAGAAATATAACACAACTTTGCAAAAGTTCAACGGATTTTTTTGCACAAATTCCGTTTGATTTTTTTATTTAAACTTGCTATCCTAGACAAAAGGAAAAAAGCTGCGTAAATTTCTTTACGAAAAGGAGCAAATCATGAGCTTGATTGAATTTGACCGAAGAGGCACGGAGCAAATTGCCGCTTTTCTGGATGATCTTCCAGACCCCGCCGATATGACACGGCAGCAGCTGGAGGATGCTGAAACAGAGGTAAGACTGGCACTTGAGAAGCTGAATGCACTGGAGCCTGAGAATGAAGAAAGCGAGGCTTACGATGCCTGGGCGGATCTTCATGAGGAGGCGGAAGATATCCTGGACGAAATCCTAGATGCCATGGAAGACTGACGAAAGGCAAAATGCCTTTGCCTGAGAAAAGGATACGATTTTATGGAAAAAGGGAAATTGATTGTCATAGAGGGGCTGGACGGCAGCGGAAAGGGAACGCAGGCGGCCGCGCTTGTGCAAAACCTTGAAAGGGAAGCACATGCAGTCCGAAAAATATCCTTCCCGGATTATGCCTCCGATTCGTCTGCGCTTGTAAAAATGTATCTTTCCGGGGCCTTCGGCAGCCGGCCGGAGGATGTAAATGCCTATGCGGCATCAACGTTTTATGCAGTGGATCGCTTCGCATCCTACAAGCGGGATTGGGGGATTTTTTACAGGTCCGGCGGAATTGTCGTAGCCGATCGCTATACGACATCCAATGCTGTCCACCAGTGCAGCAAGCTGCCGGAAGAGCAGTGGGATGGTTACCTGAACTGGCTCTTTGACTTCGAATACAATCTGATGGGGATCCCGGAGCCGGATCTGGTGGTGTACCTGAGTGTCGCTCCGGAGATAAGCCAGAGGCTTCTTGCATCGCGCTATCATGGAGATGAGAGTAAAAAGGACATCCACGAAGGAAATCTCCCGTATCTGATGCGCAGCCGCAAAGCGGCGGAGTATTGCAGCGCACACTGCGGCTGGAAAAAGATAGAATGCTGTATCGGCGGAGAAATGCGCACGGTTGCGTCCATTCAGGAGGAAATTCTTGCTCTGATATGATGGAGAAAGTCCACAGCGTGAAAACACAAATTATTCGAAAAAGGCATGGATTTTTTGAACTGCCGACAGCGCCCGGGAACTCGCTTTTGACGGGGGATCCAACGCAAATCAGAGCCAATCGAAATGCGGTTTTAGCCATATAGAACAAATAATGCTTCTGATTGAAATTCAATGTATGAAATATTGCTATGGCGTTTCCGGCAAAAGAACATGAAAACATACATGGATGCCGCAATTTTGCTATTCTTTTTCAGAATAATGCAGCACTTTTATAACTAAAAAACTTGACTTTTTCTTCATGCGGTGATATTCTTCGTATCGGTACAGACGTACCGATATATTAACTCGTACGGCGGACCACTCCGACGGGAAACCGTATAAGTCCTGTATGTGCCTGAGTCACTCCAACGGCAGGGCACCCACATTTGAGAATACAAGGAGAATGATCAACATGGGATTCAAATCTGACATTGAGATTGCACAGGAATGCACAATGCTCCCCATCACCGAGATTGCAAAAACCGCCGGTGTGGATGAGAAGTATCTGGAGCAGTACGGCAAGTATAAGGC
>CAVIFH010000260.1:0-3489 GCA_963641615.1 bacterium
AATTTGACGCGGTTGCCTTCGGCTGCCCGGCAATGGGTGCGGAGGAGTTGGAAAGCAATGCCCGCGCTGATCAGATACTCGAACTCGTCCTGATAGTCCGCAAAGGTTTTCCCTTTTTTCTCCTCGATATTCCGGGCAATGACGCGTTTTTTCTTATTTTCCATATTCGACGGGATCATGTCGTATACCCGGCGGATTTTCAGCTTTCGCTCTGCGTCGTATTTGGATGCATCTGCGGCATAATAATCGTGAATTTCGTTTTGAATCTCACGCACTGTCTGAATATTCTTTGTTTCAAGGTAGGCATTGACCGCATCCGGGAGACCGCCAACAAGCAGATATTTGCGGAGTAATTCCATCATCCGATTGTGTATCGGTTCATCAAGGGTCTCTAAATGATCAAATTTTTTACGTACGGACGAAATCACAATCTCGTTTATGCTGTTCGCATACAGAAATTCCTCAAAATCCAGAGGGAACATTCTTACCTTTCGAATGCTTCCCATAGGAATGGAGGTCGTTTCGGACAGCGTCACCCCCAGCAGGGAACCGCTGGCAATATAGGTGAACCTGTTGTCATTGGAAAGAAACTTCAGCAGCGTCAGCAGATGAGGATAGGCTTGAATTTCATCGATAAAAATCAGCGTATTTTCCTTTTTCTTCATTTTGTCGCCGTGGAGCATGCTGACCTGCAGATAGAAATCCTCTACCGATCTGGTTTTGGCAAACAGTCCTGCACCCAGTACATCCTCCACCATATTGATTTCAATAAAGTTAGAGAACAGTTTTTTCCCCACATGCCGGATAATATATGTCTTGCCGACCTGACGCGCCCCATCTACCAAAAGAATCTTCGACGAGCCCGACTTTAAGTGCTCCTCAATGAGTGATTCAATTTTCCTGTAAAGCATACGAACACCTCCACGCCGCTTTCAAAAGTATGATAGCATACCCTGTCTGACTTTTCAATATATTATATCGATAATTTATCTGACTTTTCAATATATTGTGCGGCGTAAAATCATGACTTTTCAATGATTGCACAGAAATACCCCCATGATCCCGACAGCATCAGGGATATCATGGGGGTACATTGCATTTAAATCTGGGTTTGCTGTTTATTTGCCCTGTGAGGAGGAGCGCAATGTCACATCGTGGTAGCCGCCCTCCACAATGGAGACGGAGGAAACAAGGGTCAGCTTCGCGTTCTTCTGCAGGTCCGGAATGTTGGTCACGCCCACATTGCACATGGTGGACTTGACCTTGTACAGTGAAGACTCCACATTGTCGTGGAGGGGGCCTGCGTAGGTGACGTAGCTGTCCACACCCTCTTCAAAGCTGAGCTTCGCGGCGCCGCCCAGGTCATAGCGCTGCCAGTTCCGGGCACGGTTGGAGCCCTCGCCCCAGTACTCCTTCATGTAGGCACCGTTTACCATGATCTTCGGCGTGGGGCCCTCGTCAAAGCGGGCAAAGTAACGGCCCAGCATCAGGAAATCCGCGCCCATGGCAAGGGCCAGCGTCATGTGATAGTCATGGACAATGCCGCCGTCGGAGCAGATGGGGATATACACCCCCGTCTCCCGGAAATATTCATCCCGGGCCGCCGCAACCTCAATCACCGCCGTTGCCTGGCCCCGGCCGATGCCTTTTGTCTCCCGGGTGATGCAAATAGAGCCGCCGCCGATGCCGATCTTTACGAAGTCCGCCCCGGCCTCTGCCAGAAAACGGAAGCCGTCACGGTCAACCACGTTGCCCGCGCCGATTTTGACGGAGTTGCCGTAAGTTTGCCGCACCCAGTCGATGGTCTTTTTCTGCCAGCAGGTGTACCCTTCTGAGGAGTCGATGACGAATACATCCGCTCCTGCCTCCAGCAGTGCCGGAATGCGCTGGGCATAGTCCCGGGTGTTGATGCCCGCGCCAACCAGATAGCGCTTTTTCTCATCCAGCAGCTCCCGGGGATTTTCCTTGTGGGAGGCATAATCCTTGCGGAATACGAAGTACAGCAGATTCCCGTCCTTATCCACAATGGGCAGGCTGTTGAGCTTGTGATCCCAGATAATGTCATTTGCCTCGCTGAGGGTCGTCTCCGCCGGGGCGGTAATGAGCTTCTCCATGGGGGTCATGAAGGTGCCGACCTTCTGATCCGGCTGCATTCTGGACACCCGGTAATCCCGGCTGGAAACAATGCCCAGGAGCTTCCCGTTCGGGGTGCCGTCGGCGGTAATGGCGACGGTGGAGTAGCCGTTGGAGGCCTTCAGCGCCAGCACATCCGCAAGGGTGTTCTCCGGGGTCAGATTGGAAGCGGAGGTTACAAAGCCTGCCTTGTGGTTCTTCACCTTTGCCACCATGGCAGCCTGATTTTCGATGGTCTGCGAACCGTAGATAAAGCTGATGCCGCCTTCCTTCGCAAGGGCAATGGCAAGGGTGTCATTGGACACACTCTGCATGACAGCGGAAGTCAGCGGCACATTCAGGGAAATGGCAGGCTCCTCCTGCCCTCTGCGGTATTTCACCAGCGGCGTTCTGAGACTGACATTATCCGGAATGCAGTCCTCAGACGTGTAGCCCGGAATCAGCAGATACTCGCTGAAGGTGTGGCTCGGCTCCTGATAGTAGTAGGCCATGAAAATATTCCTCCCTAAAAATAATATATATACTTATACTGTTTTTCCGTCGCCGCCGTCCAGAATATGGGGCACGGGCTTTCCTTTTTCGGAGAGATTCTTGAAGTTGCCCATGACGCTGCTGACGGGACTCATCATGGAAAAGGTATTGGGATATTTCTGTATGATGCGGGAGAGGGCAGCCGCCTGGGTATTGTTCACCACGCACAGCACGATCCATGTCTCCTTGCCGCTGTAGGCGCCTACGGCGCGGTAGCGGGTGGCACTGTGATGCAGAAGGTGGATGATATCGCCGCAGATTTCATCCGGATAATCCGTGACGATCTCGAACCGCACGGCGCTGCGTCCGCTTTTCTGGAACCATTCTCCCACGGTGGTGGAGGTGAATGCATACACAATGCACAAAATCACAGGCTCCATTTTGTAATCATACACGAAAAAGCTTGCAATTGCAACTGCCGCGTTGATGGTAAAGCTGAGAAAAAAGACGCTCTTTTCCGGGTGATGCTTGTGAATCACGGCAGAAACAAAGTCTGTGCCGCCGCTGTAGGCGCTGGCCTTGATCAGCACCCCATAGCAGAAGCCCATGACGATTCCCGCGACAAGCGGTCCTAAAATTTTGCTGGTTCCATTGTCGGTGGAGTAGGCAATTACGGATAGATCCACCCGATCCAGAATCAGCAGCGCCCCGGAGAACACCAGCACATATACCATGCTGCGCACCGCAATGGGCTTGCTCACGGTAAAATAGCACATCAGCGCCAGAGGGATATTCACAAGCAGACTCAGATATCCCACGCTGATGCCTGTGAGATACTGAATCATGGTGCAGATGCCGTTGACGCCGGAGGGCGCAAAGGAATTC